>DATFJO010000178.1:0-3263 GCA_035269145.1 Tangfeifania sp.
TTATTATTCTGCATAATGTTGTAATATATCATTGCCATAATAATAAGCGATACAGCAGCATAGGGCGTATTCATTTTAAACATGAGCCAGAACGAAAATACGGCTCCCACCAGCGAGATTTTCCAGTTCGAACGGAAAGTGGGACGGTAAGCAGGATCGGCAGCAAAATGTTCCATAAATGAGATAAGGCAAATTGCTCCGTAGGTAACCATAAAAAACATGGAAATAATTTGTGCTACAAAGTTTACATCTCCCACAATCACAAAAACAAATGCGATAATAACTGTAATGAGAGAAGCATTTACCGGTTCATTGTCGTGTTTTTTTCCTCTTGCAAACCAGCGGTTGATGGTTTTTTGGGGAAATATATCATCGAATCCGATTGCCTGTAAGGTACGCGGTGCCACAATGATGGAGCCCAATGCAGAACTGAGCGAAGCGGCTGCCAGTCCGGCCGGAACGATTGGCCCCCAAAGAGCGATTTTTCGCATAATGAGCTGATCGCTGACCAATTCTTCGGGAGAAGCAGAAACGGTAAATTTCCAGGCCACGGCTATATAAACCAGCATGCCAATAAACGTAGCCCACAACGTTCCTTTTGGAATCGATTTCTTGGGGTCTTTTAAATCGCCCGAGAGCCCCAGACCGGCTGCCAAACCGGTAAATGCCGGGAAAATGATGGTAAAAACATAAAAGAAATTTTCATTTCCGGCAACATGTGCATCCAGGTTAATGGTCTCCGGCTTGATGGGTGAATCGCCCAAAAAGAAAAACAGAATGGATGTAGTTAAAATAACCACCACCGCATAAAGCGCTTTCATTCCGAAGTTGGCTCCTTTTGTCAGAATTAGAGCCGACAACAATGCCATTGTTGGAATAGAAATCCAGCGCCGGTCGGCTATATAAAAACCGTATTGTTCATTTATCCAGTTGAATAGCGGTTCGAAAGCCTCACCAAAAGCAATAATGTAAAATGCCACACTAATGGCCTGCGACAGGTAAAGTGCAAGTCCGATAGCGCCACCAATGTTCATCCCAAACGAGCGACTGATAATAAAATATGCACCCCCGCCCTGAACCCGCTGATTGGTTGCGATCTCAGCAACGGCAAATGCTGTAGGAATGGTAACAACATGCCCGAGAACGATAATTCCGATCACTCCAATAAACCCTACCTGCCCAACAGCCCAGCCAAAGCGAAGGAACAATATTGCACCAAGAATAGTAGAAAGTGCCGTAAAAAATACGGGCATTGTGCCAAATTTGGCGTTGGTGTTTACCAGCGATTTTGCCATTGTGTCAATTTTTCAAGGTCAAAAATTAATCGATTTCAATGAAAAAACAAACAAGGCGGTTAAGATAATTGTTTCCGGCAGTTTTTTTTGGCTCCAATTAAAATTGATTGAGAAATAAATATTTATTTTTCAGCTTAAATCCTTTAATTTGCTCTGAAATAAACTGAACGGATTAAATTGAAAATTCAAACAAAAAACTTTTTATGGGGTATTGCCTTCCTGATGATTGGAGTGGCCTGTATTTTTGGTTTATTTATCGATTTAACCGGCGACTCCGGTTTGCACGCAGCTATTTCACGGCAAATGGTGGAGTCGGGCGACTGGCTGAACCTGACAATTAACGGTGAGCCCTACGACCAGAAACCACACCTGCTTTTTTGGCTGGCGGGCCTGGGAATCGAACTTTTTGGAAACTCAAATTTTGCGTTTAAACTATTTCCGTTTCTTTTTGCTCTCAGCAGTTTGTGGTTTGTTTATAAGCTGGGAAAGCTTTTGTTTTCGTACCAGGCAGGATTAACCGCCGCGCTGATTGCCGGCACTTCCCAAATGTTTTTTCTTTACCTGCTCGATATTCACACCGACACGATTTTGCAGGCCGGGATATCACTGGCACTGTGGCAACTGATTGCCTTCCTCGAAAAAAGAAAAGCTGTTCATTTTATCTGGGGATTTGTTGGTATCGGGCTGGCCATGCTGGCCAAAGGACCGGTAGGAGCAGTACTGCCGTTTTTCACGGTGCTGTTTTATTTGATTGTAAAAAAAGATTTCCGCCGGCTTTTCCATCCCAAATGGTTTTTGGGAATTTTAATTGTGTTGGTTGTTATTTCGCCAACGCTCTGGCATTTGTTCGATAGTTTTGGATGGGAAGGCATCCGGTTTTATTTTATCACCAATAATTTGGGGCGTGTCACCGGAGAATACGCGGGATCGAGCACCGACCCTTTTTATTACCTCTACAACATGTTGTGGGCTTTTCTTCCGTGGACAGTGTTTATAGTGGCAGCAATAATTTTTGAAATAAAAAGCTGGTTTTCGACTGATAAAAAAATAAATCCCGGACGAGCCGCATTACTTGGTAGTGTGTTAGTGTTGCTGTTTGTTTACAGTATTTCAAAAGGAAAAGCACCACACTATTTTCTGATAATGGTTGGACCGCTGGCAGTGGTAACCGGTGGATATTTAAACAGATTCAGAAAAATGGCAGTTGAAGGCCGAAGGATTTTATGTGCGCAAGGTGCGGTACTCACAATCATGTTTCTAATTTTTATTGCAATTGTTTTTTTTCTTTCTGAAAAAGTAAGCTGGCTGCCTGTTTTTTTGCTGGCTGTACTTTTTATTGCGGCCGGTATTTTCATTCAAAAAGAAAAAGAAAGCTGGCGGCGATTGATTTTCTTTTCGGTGCTGGTTTCAGGAATTGTCAATGTTTTTTTGAATGCCGAATTTATACCCGGGTTGTTTCGCTACCAGGGAGCCCGGCAGGCATTGGAAGTTTTTGAGGAAAACCAAAAACCGGAAGATAAATTATATAATTTCGCACTGGAGGAATACGAGTTGTTTTTTATGGCAGATGAGGCAGAAGAAGTTAAAACGCCGCAACGTTTGTACAAACTGCTTGAAAAGGAAAAAACATGGGTTTATACCAATCAAATAAAATACAATGACATAAAAAGAAACATGGAAAGTAAAATCGATACGGTTTTTGTGATTCGACACAGGGGAATGAATGAACTGAATTTCCGTTTTTTAAACCCCAAAACGAGGGGAAAAAGCTTAACTCCCAACTATTTAATAAAAGCAAAATGAAAAGGTATTGCCAAAACAATTTCGACTAAAAACTAAGCATGTTATTTAATTCTCTGGTATTTTTTCTGTTCCTCAGTATTGTTTTTGTGCTTTACTGGTTATTCAGAAATCAGCTAAAATTGCAAAATATTATTGTTCTGATAAGCAGTTATATTTTTTATGGCT
>DATFJO010000179.1:0-4544 GCA_035269145.1 Tangfeifania sp.
TACCTGGTGCTAATCAGCCCCGGGAAGCCCGCTGCATTTAATGATGAGGCCGGAAATATTCTGAAAGGCAGCATTTCCGAAAAAATATTCGTTTCGATTGGCGGTGTAAAGCAGGGCATGTTTATCCGAAGCAAAAACACGGGTAATCCGGTTTTATTGTTCGTTCACGGCGGGCCGGGTTTTCCTAACTATTACCTGTTCGAAAAATACAACCCGGGTCTTGAGGATTACTTTACGGTTTGCTACTGGGAGCAACGCGGAGGCGGGCTTTCTTATTCGCCAGAAGTTACTCCGGAAAGCATGACCCTTGAACAGTTTGCTTCCGATGCCATTGAAGTTACCAACTACCTGCGGGAGCGGTTTAAGAAAGATAAAATTTACATCATGGCCTGGTCGGGCGGAACCACCATTGCGCTGCCCGCTGTGTCGAAAGCGCCCGAACTTTTTCACGCTTACATTGCCATGGCACAAATAACCCGTCAGCAAGAATCGGAAAGAATTGCCTACGGTTACATGCTGAAACAGTTAACTATACAGAACGATCAACGATCAGTAGAAAACTTAAAAAGGTTCAATCATCTGGAAACAGAGTCAGATTTGATCGCTTTTTTCAACTCGGGCATCCGCGACAACCTGATGCACAAAATGGGCATTGGAACCATGCGAGGTATGAAATCGGTTTTCAAAGATATTTTTGTGCCTGTCTGGACTTGCCGGGCTTACACACTCAGGGAGAAATGTAATATCTGGAAATCGAAACTGATGTTCCTGCCCAAAACCAACCTGAAAACCCAGGCACTTAAAACTGATTTTTCAAAAGCTTATCCCGAAATTAAAGTGCCTGTTTATTTCATGTGCGGCAAGTACGATTTAACAGTAAATGTTGATTTGTCAAAGGATTATTACAACCGGCTTCATGCTCCGCTGAAAGGGTTTTATACGTTTGAAAATTCGGCTCATGGCCCTTTGTTTGAAGAACCTGATCGGTTCAGAGAAATTTTGGAAAAAGACGTTTTAAACAATGCTGTAAGTTTAGCCGATTCAATTTTACCGAAACTACAATAATGAACTCTGAAATGAAAAACCTGTTCAATACGGTTTAAAACACGTTCAACCAATATTTTTTCACCTTCAGCCCAAACTTCTTTTTTTTATGAATTAGCATAACTACTTTTATTCCTGATTTAGATAAAATGAAAATACATGGTATTCAAACAAATACATAAATTCTTCCCCTACGGCAAGCTGTTTAAGCTGGTTTTTGGCATGGCTGTTATCGTTCAGCTCGTTGTAATTACGTACAATCACTTTACCGGATACCACGAATTGCATGGGTTAAATGCGTTTTTTTTAAGAATAATCAGGGGAATAATTTACAGCATGATTGCCGGATTTGCGATGGCCTATCCTGACCTTTTTGTGATTCGGCACCTGAACAAAAATTTCCAGTGGAGAAAAGGTGCGATAAAAAGGGCCGTATTGCAGTTTGTGCTCATGTTTGTAATTGCCGTTACGGTTTCTTCACTGTTAACAATTTTTGCCCATTGGGTAAACAACTACCCACAGGGTTTATCGAATGTTTTGTTCAACAATATGCTTATCTATGCTGTGGTTAATGCCTTCTTTATGTCAATTCTTGAAGCCTGGATTTATCTGGAAGAAGGCATAAAAGAAAAATTAAAGGCAGAAAAATTACAGCAGGAACTTATTGCGGAAGCTGCCAACAGGGCTAAGGCTGAAACCCGCATTGAAATGGAGGAAGAAAAAAACAAGTATGCCCAAAAACTGATAGAACAGGAGAAAAAACTGAACCGTTTTCTTGAGGATGAAATAAAAAAAAGAGAGAAAATTACCCAACAGCTAAACCAAAGCCGCGAACAATTAAACAGCATTCTTACCAATCTGGCCGGCGCAGCCTACCGCTGCAATTTCGACGAGCAATACACCATGAAATATATTAGTGAGAAAATTTTTGATATTTCAGGCTATCATGCATCCGATTTGATTGAAAATGCGAACTATTCTTATGCAGGTATTATTCATCCCGAAGATCAAAACTCCTGCAGGCAAAACATTCAGGAAGCTGTTTCAAATAAATCGCATTATGAATTTGAATACAGGATTATTCACCAAAACGGACAGGTGGTTTGGGTAAGCGAAAACGGAAAGGGAATTTACAACGATAGCGATGAACTTACTTATCTTGATGGCATTATAATCGACATTACCCGCAGAAAAGAAGCCGAATTTGCTGCGGCGGAAAGTGAACGAAACTACAAAGAACTGATGGACCTGCTCCCCCAACCCATTTTTGAGCTTGACATTGATGGAAACATTTTATTCGTAAATAACTCGGGCAAGGAGTTCTTCGGAATTGTTATGCCCGAAAACCCGGAAGAAAAAATTTCGGCGCTTCATTACATGGTTAAAGAAGATGTGCCCAGGGTTCAGAATGTCATAAAAAAACCGAATGAAACAAATCCTTCTGTTCCAAATGAATATACCGTGAAAAGACCAGATGGCACCCGTTGCCCGGTGCTAATTTACGGGTCTCCCATCATCCGCGACGGAAAAGTTGTTGGGAGGCGTGGAATAATCATCGACATTTCAGAAAGAAAAAAACAGGAACTTAAATTATTAAAAGCAAAGGAAGAACTGGAACGGATAAACAATACGCTTGAGCAAAGCGTTGCCGAGCGCACAAAACAGCTCACCGAAGCAAACACGCAGTTGCTAAAAGTTCAAAAGGAGAATTTACAATCGCAGTTTGAAGTGTTGAAACAGCAGGTGAATCCACACTTCCTTTTTAACAGTTTGAATGTGCTGACTTCGCTCATAAAAATTGACCCCGATTTGGCCGAGTCTTTCACCGAAAGACTTTCGAAGGTGTATCGTTATGTGCTTGAAAACAAGGAGAAAGATTTGGTGAGCCTGAGCACCGAACTGGAGTTTTTAAATGCTTACCTTTTCCTGCTCGAAATTCGGTTTATGAAAAAACTGTTTATCGATATTAAAATCGACAAATCGTACTCCGATTACCAGATTCTGCCCATTGCCATTCAACTAATTATTGAGAATGCCATTAAACACAATACATTTTCGAAGGCTCAACCTCTGAAAATTGAAATATTTGTCGATAAACAGCAGCGATTGAATATTATTAACAACCTGAATCTGAGGGAAACCAAACTTATTTCTACGGGAGTTGGACTTGAAAACATCAATCGGCGTTATGCGCTTGTGTCGGATCAAAAGCCAGAGTTTATAAAAACATCAGAACATTTTATTGCAAAACTCCCTTTGCTGAAAACGGAAAAAATTGAAACAGAATAAAAAACTAAAAACATGAACGTTGTAATTATAGAAGACGAAGCATTTGCCGCTTTACGGTTGAAAAAAATGATTCAGGAATTTAACCCCGGTATAAAAATCCTTGCTGAACTGGAGTCGGTGGCTGAATCCGTGAAATGGTTCAAGTCGAACCCCGAACCCGATCTGATATTTCTGGATATTCACCTGGAAGATGATTTGAGTTTCGCCATCTTCGACCAGGTAAACATCTCCAGTCCGGTTATTTTTACCACTGCTTTCGATGAATATGCCATTAAAGCATTTAAGCTGAAAAGCATCGACTATTTGCTGAAACCTATTGTACACGAGGAACTGGCCGCTGCTTTAAAAAAGTACGAGCAATATAGCGGATTGCATCGCAACGCTGTTGATTTGCAGTCGCTCTACAACTTATTAACAGGCAACGATAAAAAGTACAGAGAGCGTTTTTCCATTTCGGTAGGTACAAAAATTAAAATGGTTGAGGTTACGGATATTGCCTACTTTTTTGTGATGGATAAAGGCGTTTACCTGAGAACAAAACAGGGGAACACTTTTAATGTCGATTTCACTTTGGACAAGTTGGAAGAAATGCTTAATCCCACCAGCTTTTTCAGAATAAACAGAAAATACCTCGTTAGCATTTCTTCGATTGCCAACATGGTGGCTTATTCGCGTGGCCGGGTAAAACTGGAACTGAAACCCAAAGCCGACGAGGAATTCGAAACCATCGTCAGTATTGACCGTTCGTCTGATTTTAAGAAGTGGCTGAATAGTTGAAAAAATCGGGTTCAGAACAAGGAAACCAGAAGGTTTTCAGAAAATTTCACCAGCTTTCCAAAAAAGTGAATTGCATTTAATTTTGACGCAAAACTAAAAGCCGGAAAATCTCCAAACAATTCCCGGTGCCATGCGTTTCCACTAATAGAACAAACATTTAAAACATAGATATTATGGATATTAACGAAAAAGTAAAAACAGAACTTGAAGGAAGAGTAAAAAGAATTGAAGATTTTATTGCTGACAGAGGTCTGGGTTCAAAACAGCTTCAAAAAGCCAGAAAAGCCCAACGGAATATTAACCTGGCAGTTTTTGTAGGCAGCCTGGTTACTATTGCCGGCATAACAGTATGGGCACTAAGCAGCAACAACGAAGAAGAATAAAATTGTATTTTCACAGTTAATCCGTTACACTTAGCTGTGAATTAAAATTTA
>DATFJO010000180.1:0-6314 GCA_035269145.1 Tangfeifania sp.
CGAAATTAATTCAACACCGGGATATTCCAGCGAAACATTCGTTTCAGAAATGTTTTCGCCATAAACCATTAGTTGCAAATGGGGCGATTTCATTTCAGCCCACCAGAACACAGGCTCTACACGTTCTAATTGAATTTGGCCCGAAGCAATATTCAGAGTGATGAGGATAATAAAAACAGAAATAAGTATGCGTTTCATTTTAGTTTGTTCTTTTAAATTTTACTTGTTTTTTACCTTCAATTTCAGTTTGCTGGTCCCAAACCTGAATTTTAACTTTTTTATCGGAAAGATTTTCAACCGAAAACTCATTTTTATTTTTGGTCAGTTTTAAATGAGCTCCCCTAAAATCGATTCGGAAAGAATAAGCTTTCCATTTTTTGGGCAGAAAAGGATTAAATATCAGGCGGTCATTCTTTACCCGAACCCCGCCAAATCCCATAACAACCGACATCCAGGTGCCGCCCATGCTTGTTATGTGCAGGCCGTCGTCGGTGTCGTTGTTGTAATCGTCCAAATCGAGGCGGGCTGTGCGCAGGTACATTTCATACGACTTTTTTTCGTACCCTATTTTTGCAGCCAGAATGGAATGCACACACGGTGAGAGCGATGATTCATGCACGGTAAACGGCTCGTAAAAATCGAAATGTTTTTTAATCGCTTCATCTGAAAAGTCATCTTCAAACCAGAAAATACTTTGCAGTGTATCGGCCTGTTTGATGTAGCAGGAACGCAGAATCCGGTCCCACGACCATTTCTGGTTGATGGGCTGCTCTTTTTTCGGAAGCTCCGAAACGGGGATCAGTTCCTTGTCTTTAAACCCGTCCTGCTGAAGAAAAAGTTGATTTTCTTCGTCATACGGGAAATACATATTTTCAATGATTTTTTTCCATTTGGTAGTTTCCGTAATTTCATTGAATTTCCATTTCTTCACCAACTCCTCAAAAAGAAACGGAAACTCTCTTTTCAGGAAATCGATAACTTCGAGTGTGTATTTAAGTGTCCAAACGGCCATGTAGCTTGTATGAAAATTATTGTTGGTGTTGTTTTCGTATTCGTTGGGACCGGTCACCCCCAGCATCACAAATTTTTCTTTTTCAGCCGACCAGTTCACACGCTGCCTCCAGAAACGGCTAATGGCCAAAAGTACCTCGAATCCGTAGGGCGCAAGGTATTCTTTGTCGCCGGTGTAGTTAATGTAGTTGAAAATGGCATAGGCAATGGCGCCATTGCGGTGAATTTCCTCGAACGTGATTTCCCACTCGTTGTGGCACTCTTCGCCGTTGATGGTTACCATCGGGTAAAGTGCTGCGTAATGATCAAACCCCAGTTTTTGGGCATTTTCAATGGCTTTATCCAGGTGTTTGTGGCGGTAAAGCAGAAGGTTTTTGGCAACTTCGGGTGGGGCCGTGCTCAGGAAGAAAGGCAAACAGTAGGCTTCAGTATCCCAGTAGGTTACACCTCCGTATTTTTCTCCGGTGAAACCTTTTGGTCCAATGTTCAGACGTTCGTCTTCGCCGGTGTAGGTTTGGTTCATTTGGAAAATGTTGTAACGGATTCCCTGCTGGGCGGCAATGTCACCTTCAATTTTTATGTCACTGGTTTCCCATTTCTCAAGCCAGCGTTTTTTATGGTTCGAATAGAGTTTTTCAAAACCCGCTTTTCGTGCACGGTTAATGGCTTTTTTTGTGCTTGCAGCGAGTTTGTTTTTCGGGTAATCGAGCGACGAGAGTGTTGCTGTGAGTTTTTCTACCGTTATTTCATCGCCTTTTTCAACTTTTATTTTTTGAGTTGCATCAATGTATTTTTCGCGTACGGAATTTGTTATCTCACCAGGTATTTTTTCGTTGTTTCTGAGGATTATGAACCACATTCCTGAAGTTACCTGAAACCGGGTTTTGAGCGTTTCCAAAGTCAGGTAGCCTTCCTCATCCTTGATTTCTTTGGAGATTTCGGTCCAGAATTTTTCGTCGTAGTTGGCATCCTCGTTTTTTACATCGCCGTTGAGATAGGGAGTGATGGTAATTTCACCCGAAAAATTCAGGGCTTTTATTGAATAGCGAATGGCGCCAATTTCGGTGTCGCCGATGCTTAAAAACCGCATGGATTTAACTTCCAGTTTTTTTCCGCCAGGCAATGTGGCAACAAAGCTCCGGGAAAGAACACCTTCCTTCATATCGAGTTCACGCCGGAATTTTTCAATTTCAGTTTTTGCCAAATCCAGCATTTCGCCATCAACCGAAATGTTGATACCAATCCAGTTGGCGGAATTGATGATTTTGGCAAAATACTCAGGATAGCCGTTTTTCCACCAGCCTACGCGGGTTTTATCGGGGTAGTAAATTCCGGCAATGTATGCGCCCTGAAGTGAATCGCCCGAGTAATGTTCTTCAAAATTTGCCCGTTGCCCCATTTTTCCGTTTCCGATGCTGAAAATACTTTCTGAAATCCTGTTGTTTTCAGCATTGAATCCCTCTTCTATTATTTTCCATTCGTCGTGAATGATGTAATCCTTCATGTTTTAATCTTTTCTCTGTGTAAAAAAATACCAGTTAATTTTCTGTTTTTTTTGAGATGGGCTGAAAATATTTTTTAAGAAAATGTTTATTTCTCGCCTGCTGCCACATCTTTTACGAAAAGAACCGTTATTGCAGCAATAATCATTGAAACACCTCCAAAAACAAGAGCCATTATTGTTTTTCCTTCAAAAAGGTTTTCAACCAGAAAACCTAAAATAGTAGCTGCCAGAATTTGTGGTATGACAATGAAGAAATTGAAAATACCCATGTAAATTCCCATCTTGTGCGATGGCAGCGAGCCGGTTAAAATGGCATAAGGCATCGACAAAATACTTGCCCATGCAATTCCGATTCCAATCATTGGAATAATCAGCAGATTGGGATTGTTGAACAGAAGCATCGATGCCATTCCGATTCCACCCAGCATTAAACAAATAAAGTGTGTGGTTTTCCGGCTGGTGTATTTTGCCAGCACGGGCAGCGAAAAAGCAACAAGTGCGGCCACCCCGTTGTAAACGGCAAAAAGTACATTTACCCAGTCGGCGCCGGTATTGTATTCAAGCGATGTAGGATCGGTTGTCAGGTAAATGTGGCTGGTAACGCCGGCAGTGGAATAAATCCACATGGCGAAAAGCGCCATCCACGAAAAGAACTGCACAACGGCCAGTTGTTTCATGGTGGCAGGCATTCGGATTAAATCCGAAAAAATTTCAATCAGTGCATTTTTTTCCCGGTTATTCGTTTTAAGTAAATAAGCCAGCAACATCAGCACAAAAAAAGCAATCATGAGTCCGCCCAGAATGTAAAGCTCATTTTTTAGCCGGAGGTAATAAGCAACTACCACAATTGTCAGTCCGATAACTCCAAAAATGCTTCCCAGTGAAATAAACTTTTTCTTTGGCACAGAGCTTTCGTCGTAATCTGTTCCCACATTGTTTGTTTCCTTTTCGGCTTTTTCATACTCGCGCATTTTTTCCGGAGGGTATTCTTTGGTGGAAATGATGGTCCAAAGAATGGCAAGAAAAAAAACGAATGCACCAATATAAAACGACCATCGCACCGAAGGCGGGATAACCCCCTCGGGTGCTGTGTTTGGAACATTCAGCCAGTTAGTCATTACATACGGCAGCAGCGAGCCAACCACTGCTCCTGTACCGATAAAAAAACTTTGCATGGCAAATCCGCGGGTGCGTTGTTCGTTGGGGAGCATATCGCCCACAAATGCGCGAAATGGTTCCATGGAAATATTGAGGGAAGCATCCATTATCCAGAGCATTCCGGCGGCCACCCAAAGTGCCGGCGAGTTGGGCATTACAATCAGCGCCAGCGAAGCAAAAATGGCCCCGAAAAGAAAATAGGGCCGCCGTCGGCCAAGTCGGTTCCATGTTTTGTCGCTCATGTGGCCAACAATGGGCTGGATAATCAGACCGGTTACAGGTGCGGCAATCCATAAAATCGGTATGTCTTCAACGTTGGCGCCAAGTGTTTCGAAAATCCGGCTTACATTGGCATTCTGAAGGGCAAATCCAAACTGGATGCCCAGAAATCCAAAACTCATGTTCCAGATTTGCCAAAAACTGAGAGCAGGTTTTTTACTCATAATACATATCGTTAAAATTATTCTTACTGTAATTCGAAAATTACAGATAATGAAACTTACCTGCTTTGCCTGAGTGAAGTAAAATGTGAATAGCCGCAACAAATATACAGCATTAAAAATGAAATAAGCAAATTTTTGATTTGCTGTAACCCGCTGGAAAAGCGAAGTTACGGGTTAAAAGTATTGTTTCAAACGTTTGCGGAATAACATAAAAAAATTTTAATTTTTTTATGGAACGGTTGATTCGCGTACAATGAGATTTGCATTTAATACCCGTGTCCGGCAAGGATAATCTTTTTCTGATAAAATACGTTTTAGCAACATTTCGGTGGCTACCGTTCCCATTTCATAACCATGCTGGTCAACAGATGTTAGTGTTGGATCGGTAATGCCTGAAAATCTTCCGTCGGAAAAGCCTGCTACTGCAACATCTCCCGGAACTTTAATTCCGCGTTTTAATAGAGTTTGCATGGCCCCAATTGCGGTTAAGTCGTTTACGGCAAAAACCCCGTCAATTTGGAGGTTGTTTTTTAAGATATCAAGTACAGTTACCCGTGCTTTTTCAAAATTATCGGCCTGAAAAACCAGTTCTTCACCGGTAGTCAGCCCTGCATCGCTTATGGCTTTCAGGTATCCTTCCTTTCTTTTTTGGGCAATCAATAAATTTTGTGGTGCGGCAAAATGCACAATTCTTTTTCTGCCGGTATCGGTAAGGTGTTTTGTGGCCTGGTAGGCTGCATCAAAATCATCGATTATTACCTGGTCGGTCTTCAGACCCGGCACAATCCGGTCGTAAAAAACCAGTGGAATTCTATTCTTTCGTATATACTGAAAATGATTGTAGTCCCTGGTTTCTTTGGAAACTGAAACAAGAATTCCATCCACCCGGTGGGCCAAAAGTGTTTTAACGTTTGCCACTTCACGGTCGTATTTCTCGTTCGACTGGCAAATAATCACATTAAAACCGGCTTCGTAGGCCACATCTTCGATTCCGCTGATAACTGATGAAAAAAAGTAGTGCACAATTTCGGGAATAATTACACCGATAGTATTACTGCGGCTTTGTTTTAAACTCAATGCCACAGCGTTGGGCTGATAGTTTAATTTCCGGGCCAGCTCATTTACAGCTTTCTTTGTCGCTTCGCTAATGTCGGGATGATTTTTGAGCGCTCTGCTAACAGTAGAGGGGGAAACCTTTAATTTTCGTGCAATATCTTTTATCGTTGTAAGTCCTCGTTTCATTTTTAATGGAATATTAAACCACTGATTAAAACTAACAAATTTGTTTCAAATGAAATGTAAATTTCTTTAAAAGTGGTTGTTAAACAGGATAATTCGTTACGATTATCTCATTTATTGCGTTTCTTTTGGCAGCATTGGAATTGATTGAACGTTTGGCCGAAACGCGGAATATATGGAAGGGTTTATACAGTTCGTCGAAAAAATGGTCATCCGGGTCGGTATTTTTGGGATCGGAGTTGCTAAGCATTAGTTTTGCTCCTTTCTGGTTTAATTCTGTGAAAAGGGTCGCTAAAGCAATTTGTTCAGTATCGCCAAACGCATTTTTGCTGTAAGCCGTAAAGCTCGATGTATGATTTAGTGGCCGGTATGGCGGATCGAAATATACAAATGAACCGGGTTTTACATGGCCGGTAATTTCTTTAAAATCGGCTTTCCTGATTTCTGCAGCCAACAGCAATTTCGATGCATTTACAAGATTTTGTTCATCCAGTATTTTTGGATTTTTATACCGGCCGGCCGGCACATTAAACGCTCCTTTCGAATTGAACCTGAACAATCCGTTGAAGCAGGTTTTATTCAGAAAAATAACCTGGGCGGCACGCTTTATCCATTTATCCGAGTACGATTCATGGTTTATGCTGAAACGGCTGTTATTAAATTCATCCCGTACTTCATAATAAAGTTGCTGCTGTGTTTGCTTGCCGGGCTTTTCATATCTCTTTTTCAACCATTCAAGATGTTCCATAAGTTTGAAAACATCCTTTTGAACCACCTGGTATGTAAGAATCAGCTCTTCGTTAACATCGCACAGAAGTGCTGATTTAATCGTGTATTTTTGGGCAATATCAAAAAAAACCGCTCCTCCTCCAACAAAGGGTTCATATTAATTTTCTACCAGGTTTGTTTTTAATTCAGGTGGATAGAAACCCGAAAATGTTTCCAGCAATTGCCCTTTG
>DATFJO010000181.1:0-8919 GCA_035269145.1 Tangfeifania sp.
TCAATATTTGATTATCAAGAAATTATCGGCGCAGCACAAAAACATTTGCGTGGTTGGTGACGACGCGCAGAGTATTTATTCTTTCAGAGGTGCGCGAATTGAAAACATTTTGAATTTTCAGACCGACTACCCTGACCACAAAGTATTTAAACTGGAACAGAATTACCGGTCGACTCAAAAAATTGTGAATGCAGCCAACAGTATCATTGCCAAAAACAAACGGCAAATTCCCAAAACCGTTTTTTCTGAAAATGACGAGGGCCGGAATATAAAAGTGCTTTCGGCGCTGACTGATAATGAAGAAGGATTTTTGGTAGCCCAGGAGATTACACAAACGCAGTTGAGTGAGCACTACAAAAATATGGATTATGCCATTTTGTACCGTACCAATGCACAGTCGCGTATTTTTGAAGAAGCGCTGCGTAAACGGAACATTCCGTATAAAATTTACGGCGGACTGAGTTTTTACCAGCGAAAAGAAATCAAGGATTTGCTGGCCTATTTCCGGCTGGTTATCAATCCGTGGGATAATGAAGCGTTGAAACGGATTATCAATTATCCGGCCCGTGGAATAGGGGCTACAACGGTGGCAAAACTCGAAACTGCTGCAGTCAATTCCGAAACTTCAATCTGGAAAACTATCAATGGTTTACCTGAGAATAATCCGATGGGTCTGAACAAAGGCACGGTTAACAAAGTGTTGAAATTTGCAGCGATAATTCATGGTTTTTCAAAAACAGTCGCGGAAAATGATGCATTCGATGCAGCCAAAACCATTGCCGAACAAACCGGCATTTTAAAAGAACTGCACAGCGACAAGTCACCCGAAGGGTTGAGCCGGCACGAAAATTTACAGGAATTGCTGAACGGTATCCAGGAATTCAGTATAAGCGCCAAGGAGGAAGGCCGGCCCGATAAACTGGAAAATTACCTCGAAGATGTGGCGCTGCTAACCGATCAGGATTCGGAAAAAGACGAAGATCGCGACAAGGTGACGCTGATGACGGTTCATTCAGCCAAAGGGCTCGAGTTTAAAAATGTGTTTATTGTTGGGTTGGAAGACAATCTTTTCCCCTCGGCACAGGCCAGTGAGAAAAATTCACCCGAAGCGCTGGAAGAAGAACGCCGGCTTTTTTATGTAGCACTCACGCGAGCCCGTGAAAATGCATGGTTTTCGTATGCCAACCAGCGCTATAAATGGGGTAAACTCGATTTTTGCTCGCCCAGCCGTTTTTTGATCGAGATGGAAGAAAAGTATTTGGATGGCCAGGAAATATCGCAATCAGCCGCATCTAAGAGAAATTTTCGCGGAACTACGGGCCAGCAAAATCAATTTCGCGAAAGAAAACCGGAGGAATTCAGGCGTAACACCGATTCCAGGAACGTTTTCAAAAGAAAGCTACAGGATACCAAAAGCAGGCAAATCGGCAGCGATGCTTTTGAAGGAGACGACCCCGGCAAAATAATGCAGGGAATGACTGTTGAACATCAGCGCTTTGGCGAAGGAAAAGTGTTAAAAATAGAAGGTATTCCGCCCAATAAAAAAGCAACTGTATTCTTTAAAACAGCAGGCCAGAAACAGTTGCTGTTAAAGTTTGCCAAACTGAAAATCAGGGACTGATATCCGCAAAACAAATTCTGAAAAATTGCGTATTGCAAAGAAATCATTAGTTTTGCAGAAGGATACTTTCATAAAACCCTTAAAGATAGCCTGATATTAAAAGAATTAATTTTATTTCATTTCAATGGATTACAATACAAACAGAAAGAAACTTCCGATGCCTGAGTACGGAAGAAACATTCAAAACATGGTAGATCACCTGAATACCATCGAAGACAGGGAAAAAAGAAACCGGTCGGCGCAGACCATTATTGACGTTATGGGAAACTTATACCCGTATCTGCGCGATGTGGAAGATTTCAAGCACAAACTTTGGGATCACATCGCCATTATGAGCGATTTCAATCTCGATATCGATTATCCTTATGAACTGCCCTCACCGGATATTTTAACCGAAAAACCCAATCGTGTTCCATATCCGCAGCACAATATTAAATACCGCCATTACGGTCTTATTACCGAGAAAATGATTAATAAGGCGGTTGAAATGGAAGATGGAGAAGATAAGAATATTCTCATTGAGCAGACGGCCAACCAGATGAAAAAGCTGTTTATGGCATGGAACAAAGATGCCGTGGAGGATGAAAAGATTTTTAAGGATATGGAAGAATTGTCAGGGAATAAATTAAAAGTACCCCGCGACATCACACTTATGGATACCAAAGCAATAGCATATAGTGGTGGCGGAGGCGGTAAAAAGAAAAAGAAGAAGAATAAATAAACTTCTCCCATGTCATCTTTTATCGTTGAAGGCGGAAATCGGTTGCAAGGTTCAATAGTGCCCCAGGGAGCTAAAAATGAAGCGCTTCAGGTTATTTGCGCCACATTGCTTACTTCCAGAGAGATAATCCTCAAAAACGTACCTGAAATCAGTGATGTTCTTAAATTGATTGAAATTCTCAAAGGCCTGGGAGTCAATGTTTCCAGGAAAGAGAAGGGTGTTTTCAGGTTTGACGCATCCAACATCGACACCGACTATTTAAAAGCGCCGGAATTTGCCCGGCAAGCTGCCAGTTTGCGTGGCTCCATTATGATTATGGGACCACTTCTGGCGCGTTTTGGCAAAGGCGTAATTCCCCAGCCCGGTGGCGATAAAATCGGACGGCGCAGGGTTGATACGCATTTTATCGGTTTGCAAAAACTGGGCGCCAAATTCGATTTCGATGCCCAAAACCAGTGGTACTCTGTTACTGCTCCCAAACTGAAAGGCGCCTACATGTTGCTCGACGAAGCATCGGTTACCGGTACCGCCAATATTCTGATGGCTGCCGTTTTGGCTGAAGGGGAAACAACCATTTTTAACGCTGCCTGCGAACCCTATATTCAGCAACTTTCGAATATGCTGAATTCAATGGGGGCAAAAATTTCGGGGGTCGGATCCAATTTGTTAAAAATTCAGGGCGTAGCTTCTCTGGATGGATGCACTCACCAAATTTTGCCCGATATGATTGAAGTAGGTAGTTTCATCGGACTGGCTGCTATGACAGCTTCCGAAATTACCATTAAAAATGTGGGCCTCGAATACCTTGGAATTATTCCTGCTTCCTTCCGGCGGCTCGGTATTAAAGTGGAACAGCAGGGCGATGATTTATTAGTGAAAGAAACTTCGAATTACGAAATCGAAACTTACATCGACGGTTCCATAATGGCCATTTCCGATGCACCCTGGCCGGGGCTCACGCCTGACTTACTCAGTGTATTTCTGGTGGTGGCCACCCAGGCAAAGGGAAGTGTGCTTATTCATCAGAAAATGTTTGAAAGCCGCCTCTTTTTTGTAGATAAGCTTATTGATATGGGCGCACAGATTATTTTGTGTGATCCACACCGGGCTACAGTAATCGGGCAAAACCGTCAGCATCAGTTGCGGGCTACCCGAATGACTTCTCCGGATATCAGGGCAGGAATTGCTTTGCTTATTGCTGCCATGTCGGCCAGAGGAACCAGTACGATTGATAATATCGAACAAATCGACCGGGGTTACGACAGCATCGATAAGCGCCTGAACCAACTGGGAGCAAATATCACCCGCACTTAATTCAGACCGTGAAAAACTGAACTTCAGCAATAATTTGCTGTTTAATAAATTAATTTATATTTGAGGTTCAAATTAAAAAAAATAGAATTATGAAGAAAGTAATGTTGTTTGTTGCGTTTCTTATTCTGGGATCAGGAATTTCTTTTGCGCAACAAAAAATTGGAACAGGCATTGGAAACAAAGCGCCTGAATTAATTGGAGAAAATCCGAACGGAGAAACCATGAAGCTTTCCGACACAAAAGGAAAACTGGTGCTTCTCGATTTTTGGGCTGCCTGGTGCGGACCCTGCCGTCGTGAAAACCCTGCTATTGTGCAAGCCTACCAAAAATATAAAGATGAGGATTTTAAGGGAGGTGACGGGTTTACTGTTTTCAGCGTTTCGCTCGACAGAACCAAAGCTGCGTGGGAAAAAGGAATAAAAGATGACAAACTTACCTGGCCTTATCACATAAGCGATCTCGGTTTTTGGAATTCAAAACACGCTGCCATTTACGGAGTCCGCTCCATTCCGGCCAATTATCTGATCGATGAAAATGGAATTATAGTCGCCCGTCAACTTCGCGGACCTGCGCTGGAAGCTACCCTTGAAAAATTGTCAGAATAAACAATCTTGTTTCTTAAATATCGGTAAAACCATACAAATTGGCACTCGATGATCCTGTCGGGTGCCAATTTGTCTTTTATATTTGCATGGCAAATTATTTGATAGATGGTGTTGCAACATTAAAACGCGTAAAAAAATGGCAAAAGAAAAAATGAATAAAGCATCCGGTAAAAAGCAGGAAGAAGAAGTAAAAGACCGGATTTCTTCAGAAAAGGTAAACGGAGAAAATAATTCTACCGAAAATAAGGATGAAGAAAGTGTTGAGGAGCCAGATGAGAACGAAGAGAAAAACACAAAAAAAGATACAAACGAAGATCATATAAAACAACTGGAAGAAAAGTTCGAAGAATTGTCGGATAAACATTTGCGGCTTCAGGCAGAATTCGACAATTTCCGCAGGCGGACGCTCAAAGAAAAGGCCGATCTTATAAAATCGGGTGGAGAAACAGTTCTTACTGGAGTTTTATCAATTGTGGATGATTTTGAGCGGGCCATCGAATCAATGAAAGAAATATCTGATGATGACACCGGGAAACAAGGTACTTTGTTGATTTATACGAAATTCAAAGACTTTTTAAAACAGAATAATGTGAAGGAAATTGAAGCATTGCATCAGGATTTTGATGTGGACCTTCACGAGGCAATCACTAAAATTCCTGCGCCGGAAAAGAAATTAAAAGGTAAAGTTGTTGACGTAGTTCAAAAAGGATATACACTGAACGACAAAGTCATACGTTTTGCCAAAGTTGTTGTAGGAGAATAATAATATTTTTGGAAACATGGCAAAAAGAGACTATTACGAAGTACTGGGAGTAAGCAAGGAAGCGTCAGCGGAGGAGATAAAAAAAGCCTATCGCAAAAAGGCAATTCAGTACCATCCGGATAAAAATCCGGGAAATATGGAAGCTGAAGATAAATTTAAGGAAGCTGCCGAAGCTTATGAAGTGCTTCGCGATCCCAACAAAAAACAACGTTACGATCAGTTTGGGCATGCAGGAGTTGGCGGAGCTGCCGGTGGCGCCGGAGGTTTCAGCGGATTCTCCGATGTCGAGGATATTTTTTCTGCATTTGGCGATATTTTTGGCGGCCATTTTGGTGGATTTGGTGGATTTGGCGGCGGGGGCCACGGACAAGGCGGGCGTCGCGTTTCGCGTGGCTCCGATTTGCGGGTGAAGGTAAAACTCAACCTTAAAGAAATTGCCAACGGTGTTGAAAAGAAAATTAAAGTAAAAAAATATACCCAGTGCCAGCATTGCAGCGGAACAGGAGCCAAAAATGCTTCGGCTTATTCAACCTGTTCAACCTGCAACGGAGCCGGACGCGTAACACGTGTTACCAATACGTTGCTCGGTCAGATGCAAACTGCATCTACCTGTCCTTCCTGTCACGGCGAAGGAAAAACAATAACAGACAAATGTAATCATTGTGCCGGAGAAGGAGTTTTGCGCGACGAGGAAGTAATCAATGTAAAAATTCCGGCAGGCATAGGTGAAGGAATGCAACTGAATGTTTCGGGCAAAGGAAATGCTGCCCGCCGTGGCGGTATCAACGGCGACTTGCTGGTTGTTATTACCGAAGAAGATCACCCGGAACTGGTGCGCGACGGCAATAACCTTATCTATAATCTTTTTCTCTCTTTTCCTGAAATTACACTGGGAACAACTGCCGAGATTCCAACAGTGGAAAGCAAAGTGAAAGTTAAAATTGAACCCGGAACACAGCCCGAAAAAATTCTTCGTCTGCGTGGAAAAGGATTGCCGGATGTAAATGGTTATGGTAAAGGCGATTTGCTGGTAAGAGTCCATGTTTGGATTCCCAAAAAACTGAGCGCCGAGGAAAAGAAAAAACTCGAGGAGCTTCAAAATTCAGCCGGTTTCCAGGGAGGCCCGTCTGCTGACGAAAAATCTTTCTTCGAGAAAATGAAAGATATGTTTTAATAAGTTTGTTTTTTCTTCATTCTTCAAGTTGGATTATTTAAATTTATAGCATTAATAATTCAATTTAAACTTAAATTATGAAGAAGCTTTTTTTGGTTTTATTTATCCTTGGAATTATTTACCAGGGAAATGCCCAAAACGATCACTCCACAATTCTTGGAAAATGGAAATACAATGTTGAAACTGACTATTCACCCATGGCAGGTGTCCTGATTTTTTCGGAAAAAGAAGGAAAATTGGCAGGTGAAGTAGCTCCTGATGAAGGCGGTAATTTCCCGATGACAAAAGTGGAAATGCGTGAAGACAATACCCTTTATTTTGAACTGAAACCGGAATACGATGTAATTAAGGTTACGGTAAAAGTTGACGGGAAAAAATTTAAGGGAACCGGTTCAACTTACCAAGGTGAATTTGCCCTTTCCGGTGAAAGAAAGGAAGAATAACTATTTTGAAGGATTTCAGAAATCAATATAATTTTTTAGAAAAGGAATTACAGCAGGAAATCCTGAAAAATGGCGTTCTAAAAACTTTTGAAACAAACGAGCCCCTCATGCGTGAGGGGCAGTTTATTTCCAGTTTCCCGCTGATTATTAATGGATTAATTCGCATTTCACGCACCAGTGAAGAAGGAAATGAACTGCTTCTTTATTATTTGCGCCAGAATGAAGTTTGTGCCATGTCGCTTACCTGCTGCATGGCCAATATGAAAAGCAGTATCATGGCCATTGCCGAAGAACCGACCGAAGTGATTATGCTCCCGGTAGCTCTTCTCGAAAAATGGATGTGTGAATATTCCACGTGGCGTCAGTTTGTGATGCAGTCGTACCAGATACGTTTTCGCGAATTGATAAATACAGTTGACTCGCTGGCTTTTTTGAAACTGGATGAACGGCTGGTAAAATATTTTCAGGATCGCCATCAAAAATCAGGCGATACAACTTTTTCAGGAACGCATCAATACCTTGCACTGCAGCTAAATACTTCGCGCGAAGTAGTTTCACGGCTGCTAAAGAAACTTGAAAAAGACGGCAAAATCGAACTTTCCAGAAACTTTATAGATTTTTCCGGGCTTCTGTGACTTAGATTACAGACCGGCATTTTCAAATTCATTTATTTTGTTCGAAAGAAATTTTGATGGTTAAGTTGATAACTATACTTCATAATTTTTTTGGGTTATAAAATCGGTTAGTAGTTGAAGGTTGTTTAACCCCGGGTAGTTTATCCGGGGTTTTTTTATGGTTTTTTTTCAGAACCGGCATCAGTTTTCTGTCAGTTCAATGCCGGCTTCTTTAAATTTGTTTTCCAGAATTTCGGGTGAAACCGGACGGCCATTTCTGGTCAGTGCCGCCGTAATCCGGGCATCCACCATTAATTTATTATCGGTTTTCCGAATTACCTGCTGGTTGAAAATAATGCGCAGCCGGCCCTGTTTTGCCATTTTCAGCCGAACAATAAAACTGTCGCCCGGGCGCAGCGGAAATTTATAATTCAGTTCTGCGCGAATAACTACTGCGTCAACACCGTTGTTGTGCATTTGTGCGAAACTCAGGCCAATTTTCTCCAGAAATTTATGCCGGCAGTGTTCCAGGTAGTTTTGATACACCGAATTATTTACAATTCCCTGAATGTCGCACTCGTAATCGCGAACCTGCAATTCAAGTTCAAAATCGAAATTTTCCATTTAATTGGTTTTTAATGCTTATGCTGTTGCCGGTTTCGGATATCCTCCAAATACTTTTACCAGGAAACGGTGGAAGTTATGTGGTCCTTTTACCGGGTCGGCAAACATCAGGATGCATTTTTTATGAATCAGCGGAATACCGGCCTGCTGAATGGCTTCAACCGCTTCTGATGTGTCTGAATATTGCTGGATCCAAATCATGTTCATCCCTTTTGAAATAGCTTCTCCTGCAACATCTGCAGTACTTGCTTTCGGGGTCACAATAAAAAGATGCTTAACGTCTTCGGGTAAATCAGAAACGGATTTGTAGCATTTAATTCCCTGAATCTCGTCGGCATTTTGATTGATCGGGAACAATTCAAATCCTTTTTCTTTTAATTCCCTGAAAACACTTCCGCCAAATTTTTTCGGATTTCGGGAAACTCCCGCAATTGCTATTTTTTTGGGTGCCAGAAATTGCTGAATTTCGTTTAAGGTAGTCATGGTTATTGATTTTTAGATTATTTTACCATAAAATCGAACAGTTTTTTATCTTCGAGGTAACCTTCCAGATGGTCGCCAATTTTTACAGGACCAACTCCGGCAGGGGTTCCGGTATAAATGAGGTCGCCGATTTTCAGGGTCATGTATTTTGAAACGTGTGAAATAATTTCGTCGAACCCAAATATCATCAACCCTGAATTTCCTTCCTGAACTGATTTTCCGTTGATTTTAAGTTTAAATTGAATCGCCTCCCGGTCAGGGAAAATGGATACCGGGAAAAATGTGCTGCTGATTGCTGCTGACTGATCGAACGCCTTGGCTTTTTCCCAGGGCAATCCTTTTTGCTTCAATTCCTGCTGAACATCTCGCGCGGTAAAATCAACGCCTATCCCAATTTCGTTATAGTACCGGTGGGCAAACCGCTGCTCAATGTTTTTCCCAATCCGGTTAATACGGATTATTAGCTCAATTTCGTGGTGAACTTCCTTTGTCCATTCCGGAATATAAAATGGATCGTTGTTGCGCAGCAATGCCGAATCCGGTTTCATGAAAAACAC
>DATFJO010000182.1:0-3372 GCA_035269145.1 Tangfeifania sp.
GCCCATGTTTACCCATTTTACCTGGTGAAGATACTTTCCGAATTTTGTTTCCAGGTTGGTCAGCACCTTTTCCAGGCTGTAGGAATCTGACTCACACAATACATGAAAATGAATGCCTTCAATTCCTTCAGGCAGTTCATCCGGAAATTCATCGCTTCCAATTCCCAGCCGCGAACCTGCTGCGCTCGGATTGTACAAATCGGTTTCCACATCCGAATATTCCGGATTGACACGAATTCCACAAGAAATCAAATGATCTGCTTTTTGGGTTTCCGGGTAAAACTTTTGAAACTGGCTGAACGAATTAAAAACAATGTGGCTGGAATAACTCATCAATTCTTTAAACTCGCTGTCAAAATAAACCGGTGAATAAACATGCGCCCGTGTTTTCATTTCTTCGAAACACAACCGTGCCTCGTTGAGCGAGCTTGCAGTGGCTCCTTTTAAATATTTGCGAATCAGCGGAAAGGTGCTCCACATCGCAAATCCTTTAAACGCAAGGATGATTTCAATGCCCGCCTCTTTTTGAACCCGGTCGATTAACTCGAGGTTTTTTCGAAGCAGTTTTTCATCGAGCACAAAAGCGGGTGAAGGAATTTTTGAGTAGTCCAAATTTTCTTAATTATTAAAGAGTTTATTCAGATAATTTGTTTTGATAGTTCCGATATTGCTGTCATTTCGAATCTGAGGTACGAAGATGAGAAATCTGCTTCTAAAAATAGAGATTTCTCACCCGGAATACCGGGATTCGAAATGACAATGAATGTAGCATATTAAAATTGAACCCCAATAGTTAATTTACAACTCTAAATCAACATTCTCTTTTTCATTCCACGGTAACCCAAAATCGCCGATTTTTTCCATGAATGGATCCGGGTCAAACTCTTCCACATTGAAAACGCCTTCGCCTTTCCACTTTCCGGTGAGCACCATCATGGAACCGAGCATAGCCGGAACACCGGTAGTGTAGGAAACGGCCTGAGTGCCGGTTTCTTTGTAGGCAATTTCATGACTGGCATTGTTCCAGATGTAGTAGGTTTTTTCTTTGCCGTCTTTTATTCCGCTGATGCGGCAGCCAATCGATGTTTCGCCTGTGTAGTTTTCACCCAGTTTGCCGGGATCAGGCAATACATATTTCAGAAATTCGAGTGGAACAACATCTACACCTTTATATTTCACCGGGTCAATGCGCGCCATTCCAATATTCTGAATTACGCGAAGGTGTGTGAGGTATTCCTGCCCAAACGTCATCCAGAAACGTGCCCGCTTCAGAGTAGGGAAGTTTTTCACCAGCGACTCCAGTTCTTCGTGGTAAATCAGGTATGAATCGCGCGGCCCGATGTTCGGATAATTCAGCACCTTTTTAATTTCCTGCGGTTCTGTTTCAACCCATTTCCCGTTTTCCCAGTATTTTCCTTTCTGGGTAATTTCGCGGATATTGATTTCCGGATTGAAATTGGTGGCAAAAGCTTTCCCGTGGTCGCCGGCATTGCAATCCACAATATCGAGGGTGTGGATTTCATCAAAATGATGTTTGGCTGCATAAGCCGTGTAAATGCTTGTTACACCGGGGTCGAAACCACAGCCAAGCACCGCCATTATTCCTTTTTCTTTAAATTTATCCTGGTAAGCCCACTGCCAGCTGTATTCAAATTTAGCTTCATCTTTTGGTTCGTAGTTGGCCGTGTCGAGATAATTTGTGCCTGTTTCAAGGCAGGCATCCATAATCGGCAAATCCTGGTACGGAAGTGCTACATTAATTACCAGTTCGGGCTGAAATTTTTTAATCAGTTCCACCACTTCAGGCACATTGTCGGCATTTACCTGCGCCGTTTGTATTCTCCCTTGCCCTACTTCTTTTGCAATGGTTTCACACTTCGAAACGGTGCGGCTGGCCAGCATAATTTCAGAAAAAACTTCGGGATTATCTGCACATTTACTTGCAACTACCCGGCCTACTCCTCCGGCACCTATGATTAAAACTTTACTCATTTTATTTGTTTATTTTATAGTTTACACTTGTTACAACAAAGCTTTTCAACGAATGATGTTAAATTCGTATATTTTATACAAATTTTTTAGGAAAACAAATTAAATATTTTTTGATGAACAACCCGGAAGAAAAACGAGAATTTAATCCCAGCGGAGTAGGTTTTAAAAACGGCAATTTTATCGGACTTCCTTTTACTGAGGAAACAGCCAATGTGATTCTGGTACCCGTTCCGTGGGACGTTACTGTTTCGTACGGACAGGGAACTGCTAAAGCTCCCAAAGCGATTTTAGATGCATCAGTACAACTCGATTTGTTTGATCCGGATGTGAAAGATGCCTGGAAACTCGGAATTTACATGCAACCACGGAATGAGTCCATCTGGAAGAAAAGAAAAAAACTGCGCAAAATATCTGCAGATTACATCAACTTTTTGGAACATGGTGGCGACCTTTCGGAGAATAGTGGAATGAATGAGGAGTTGCAAAAAATTAACCGTGAATGTAAAAAGATAAATGACCGGGTTTTTGATGAAACGAAAAAAATCCTTGAAAACGGAAAAATTCCCGGGATAATCGGAGGCGATCACAGTGTGCCGCTGGGTGCCTTGCAGGCAGTGGGAGAGAAGTACCCGGGATTTGGTGTTTTGCAACTGGATGCCCACCTCGATTTGAGAAACAGTTACGAGGGATTTACATATTCACACGCTTCTGTTTTTCACAATGCGCTGAAAATAAAATCGCTTTCAAAATTAGTGCAGGTGGGAATTCGCGATTACTGCGAGGAAGAAGTGGAAGTTGTTCAAAAAGAAGGTGAACGCATTTCGGTATTTTTCGACCACGCTTTAAAAGAAAACCAGTTTAAAGGAAAAAACTGGGATGAACAGTGCGAAGAGATAATTTCCAAACTTCCGGCCAATATTTATGTTAGTGTTGATGCAGACGGGCTGGATCCGAAGTTGTGTCCGAATTCCGGAACCCCGGTTCCCGGCGGATTGGATTTTCAGCAAACGATTTATCTGTTGAAAAAAGCAGTTGAAAGCGGACGAAAAATTATTGGATTCGACGTATGTGAAACAGGAAAAAAGGAATGGGACGCCAACGTGGCTGCGCGGATCATCTACAAATTGAGCAACCTGTCCGGGCGTTCACAAAAAATGATTTAAATAGAAAAACATGAGTATCGACAAAATCATTAAAAACCGAAGGGCAACTCCCCCGCGCTTTATAAGCGGAGATAATATTGAAAAAGAAAAAATTCAGCGGCTGCTCGAAAATGCCAACTGGGCGCCAAATCATAAAAAAACAGAACCCTGGAGATTTATTGTTTTTCAGGGCGAAAACAAACAAAAACTCGCTGAAGATATTTTTTCGTTGTTGCAA
>DATFJO010000183.1:0-6237 GCA_035269145.1 Tangfeifania sp.
TTGCTTCGTTCAAGCAATGTGGAAACCTGCTGAAAGAAAGTCTGGAAACGGTATTTTCCATCGAGCAATTTGGCGGCCAGTTCTTCCATGCCCATTTCGGGGATTTTCTCTTCGCCAAGCTCGGGCAGCACATTGGAAATGTAATCGGCAAAAACCTTGTTGGGCGAAAGAATCAGAATGTCTTGCGACGAAATATCTTCCCTGAACCGGTAAAGCAGAAAAGCAATGCGGTGCAGCGCGATAGATGTTTTCCCCGAACCTGCCACTCCCTGAATAATCAGTTCGCGCGAAGTTTCATTGCGGATAATGGCATTCTGATTGCGCTGAATAGTGGCCACAATATGGTTCATTTTATCATCCGACGACTTGCTCAGTTCCTTCTGTAAAACATCATCGTGAATATTCAGCGAACTCTCGAGCATGTACTCCATTTTTCCATGGCGGATGCGGTATTGCCGCTTCAGTAAAATACTCCCGTCTACCCTGCCATCGGGTGTTTCATAGTGCGCCGGGCCGTTTTCAAAATCATAAAAAAGTGTTGAAACGGGTGCCCGCCAATCGTGAATAAGGTTGGCTTTCTCTTCTTCATCGAAATAAGCATGAACACCTACATAAACCGGGAAAGATTGTTGGGTTCCGTTCTCCGAAAAGTCGAACCGCCCAAAGTAAGGCGATTTAAGTAATTTTTGAATCCGTTTTTTGCGTTCAAGTGCTGCCTCGCCCGTTAGTGCTGTGGTTGCCACCGACTGGTGAACCGATACTTTCTCTGCATGATCCATTCCGGCCTTATTTTCATACAGGTAATCTTTTTGCTCTTGCAAATCACTGCTGTACCGCGCCACTTTGTTATCGATTTCTGCAAGCGTATTGTTCAGCTTTTCTTTTACTTCTTCAAGGTATTTCCGCTCTTCTTTTTCGCTTTTATGAATCATGCTTCACTTTTACTTTTTTCAAGGTATTGGTTTATTAGAATGCCTTTACATTCCGTCATTCACAAAGTAAATTCTGATTGATTTTCACCGGTTGTTTCAGCCATACATCCAACTGCACCGGAAAACAGATATTCCCTGGTTTCACATAGTGCCGCAAAAATAATAAAATCGGGGTGGCAGAATGAAAAAGCTACATTGGTTTAACGAAAATGTAAGAAAGCATTAAACAGAGGCTAATTTATGAAATTACGCGTAAAACATTATTTTTTGGATATTTCAAAGCAATTGCTTAGTTTTGTGGCAAAATAAAAACAGATGCCACGAAATAAAACATACAGTGATGAATTGGTGCTCGAAAAAGCGATGAATGTTTTTTGGATTCATGGTTATGATGCCACTTCGTTGCGGTTGCTCGAAAAGGAGATGGGTATCAACCAGTTTTCTATTTACGCATCGTTTAAAAATAAAAAAAACCTGTTTATAAATGCACTGCACAAATACCGTGAGTTTGTAATTATAAACCGTTATCAGCCTTTGTTGCAGGAAGGGGCAGGACTGGCCGAACTGGAAAGTTTTTTGAAAAATGCAACTGTTGCCCGGCGTAACGCTGACGACAAAAGAGGCTGCCTGGTAGTAAATACTGCCGGCGAACTGGGTGAAAAAGATCCGGAAATTGCCCGCGAACTGAACCTTTATTACGATTTCATCCGCAATATGCTATTGCAGGTATTGAAAAATGCAGTTGCGAAAAATGAAATTCCTGCAAATACAGATATTGAAAAGCAGGCCGGTTTCTTTCTGGGTGTAATGCAGGGAATTTCCGTGGCCGGTAAAACCATGAACAAAAACCAGTTGAAAGATTTTGTTGAAGTGGCATTGGACCAGATAAAATAAAAAAATTTAATCATTTTCTAAGCGAGCGCTTGGAAAAAATAAAAAATAATAATTATGACACAATTTAAATTACACACATTGGAAACGGCGCCGGAAGGTTCAAAAGAAATTCTTGAAGGAGCCCAAAAACAAAATGGATTTATTCCGAACCTTTACGCAATAATGGCCGAATCGCCGGAAGTTTTGAAAGCTTATACCCAAATGAACCAGCTTTTCACAGAAACTTCCTTCAATCAGAAAGAGAAAAATATAGTTTGGCTTACGGTAAGTTACAGCAACAGTTGCCATTATTGCATGACCATTCATTCTATGATGGCAAAAATGTTTAAATTATCCGATGAAATGATTGAAGCGCTTCGCACCGGACAACCGCTTAACGATTCAAAATTACAGGCATTGAGAAAATTCACCAATATCATGGTTGAAAAACGTGGCTGGGCATCGGAAGAAGAACTTCAGGAATTTACAGATGCCGGCTATTCCCGCAAAAATGCCCTGGAACTTGTTGTGGGAATCGGACAAAAAATTATCAGCAACTACGTAAATCACATTTCGCATACTCCGCTTGACGAGCAAATTAAAGATTTTAAGTGGGAGGCATCTTCAAAATAACATTTTATGAGAATCTGGATTTTGAAGTAAAAGGAATGGGCAAACCTTTAACCGATTACCTGAAAAGTGATGCCAAAGTTTTGACATTTTAAACATTTACAAATGAAACAAGCAGCAATTTTATTTATGATAATCCAATTCTTTATGCCGATGGAAAAAAAGGCTGAAGAAAATACAAAAAGTGTTACTGAAATATTCCGTGAACTTGCAGCGCATACTTTTCATCCGTTGAACGAAGATAATTCGATGACGATTGATAAGGACCTTAATACCGATGGAATAGCCGGTTTAGACAACAACGATTGGGAAATAAGATTTTTGGCAGTCAGGGATCTTGTCAGGGTCGGTACGGATGAAACCGACGCAATTACAGAGGGGCTACATCACTCATCGCCTCACGTCCGTCAGGTGAGCGCAAAAGCATTGGGTATTTTGAGAGCAACAGAGGCAATAACTGATTTAGAAAAGGTAATTGAAAACGACAGCATTGCCGTAGTCCGTTCGCAGGCGGCTATCGCACTTGGGCAAATGGAAGCAAAACAATCGCTTGAATTTTTGAAAAAAGTAGTGGAAAATGATCCGTCAAAAGATGTGCGCCACCAATGCGAACTGGCTATTTACCAGATTGAAAATAAAATGGGCGTAACCGCTAAAAACCTGAAAGCCTGGAAATCGCTCGATGAAACAACTTTTGAAACCGTTAAAACCGGCAATGCTGCCCCGGACTTCCAACTGGAAGATACAGAAGGGATAACCTGGCAGTTAAGCCAATTCAAAAATAAAAAATGGGTGGCGCTTATTTGGGTTTTTGCCGACTGGTGCCCGGTATGCCACGGCGAATTTCACGATTTGATGGAAATGAAAGATGATTTCGGGAAGGCCGGAGTGCAGGTTTTTACCCTCGAAATGCACGACACTTACCGGGGCAGGGTGATGGTTGGGAAAGAACTGGAACCTGAATACTGGTTTGCTGAAGAATCCTTCAAGGATGCTTACACAAACCGTATCTGGTGGCCGCACCTGACCGATTGTGCCGGAGCTGTGGGCGCAAAGTTTGGCGCCGATCCTATGGCTTTTGCAGTTCATGCCGAATACATAAACCGCCCAACTACAGTAATTATTGATCCCGATGGAATTATCAGGTTTATCTATCCCGGCACTTTTTGGGGCGACCGACCAACTATTGAAGAAACCCTGGAAATGATTAAAAATGAACAGTTTGATTTTGAGCACCCCAAAAAACTAAAAACCGGAAATTGACAGAACTGCCGTTTTTTTTAAGGATTGTGCATTAAATGTCTGTACATTCCATCATTCACACAGTAATACCCGCCCGCATACAAAATTTCTGAAAACCAAAAGCATATCCTGCTTGTATACACTTATAAAGGCATAATACAGTGTTTATCAGCAAATGAAAAACCATCAAAAAAAATTTACCGCCCGGCTGGTTTCGTTTCAGGAAGTTTATGAAAGCAGCCTGAAACTTGCTGAAAAAATTTCTGCATCTTCTTTGCGGTTCGATGCAGTTGTAAGCATTGCCCGTGGCGGATTTCCCCCGGCACGGTACCTGTGCGATTTTTTGAACATCGAACACCTCTATTCTGTGCAAATAAAACATTACAGCAGCGGTGCCCGGCAAAAAAATGAAGCCGAAATACTGAATAAAAATCTGGGCGATATTGAAAACCGTAAAATTCTGCTTGCCGACGATGTAAACGATTCCGGTGAAAGCCTGAAAGCTGCCTCGGAATTACTGACTCCAGCGGCCCAGCTTAAAACAGCGGTACTGCATGAAAAAACAACAACTGAATTCAAAGCTGACTTTTCGGGAGAAAGCATCGGTGAATGGAAGTGGCTGATTTATCCGTGGGCCCGCACCGAAGATATTCTTGAATTTCTGAATGAAGGTAAAATGCTGAATAAAGGAATAAAACCTGCGATTGACTTTCTGAAAGATAAGTATGAGTTGGAAGTTGAAGAAAAAGTACTGAACGATATTCTAAAGTTTAAAACAAATTACCTGTAAACGATTAACCCAAGAGTAATGATAAATTTTACAGCCACTTATACCGACCAGTACCAGCTCAGCATGGCCCTTGTTTATTTTAAACAGGGAGCCGCAGAAGACCGTGCAATTTTCGATTATTTTTTCAGAAAACTACCTTTTGACGGTGGATACGCGGTATTTGCAGGATTGGATGATTTACTCGATATTCTTGAAAACCTCAAATTCGACGAAAAAGATATTTCATTTCTCAAAAAAAATGGGTTCCCGGATGATTTTCTCGGCTACCTGAAAAATTTTAGATTTAACGGAAATGTTTACAGCAGCCGCGAAGGCGATGTTGTATTCCCTACCCGCCCGGTTTTGCAGGTGGAAGCAAACATGCTGGAAGCGCAAATAATTGAAACCCTTTTGCTGAATATTCTGAACCTTCAAACACTGATTGCCACCAAAGCAAGCCGCATAAGAATGAGTGCCGGAGAAAGCAGGCTGGTGGATTTTGGGTTACGCAGGGCGCATGGTCCCGGTGGTTACTACGCCAGCCGCGCAGCGGTAATCGGAGGATTCAATGCCACAAGTAACGTACGTGCAGGACGCGATTTCGATATTCCGGTTTCAGGGACAATGGCCCACAGCTTTGTTCAAAGCTACGACGACGAAATTTCGGCATTCAGGGATTTTGCCAAACATCATCCCGGAAATTGCGTGTTACTTGCAGATACCTACGATACGTTGAAAAGTGGTCTTCCAAATGCAATTAAAGTTGGTAAAGAAATGAAAGACCGCGGCGAAAACCTGAAAGGAATCCGCCTCGACAGCGGCGACCTCGCCTATCTCGCAAAAAAGTGCCGTAAAAAACTGGATGAAGCAGGTTTGGAAAAGGTAAAAATCGCAGCTTCCAATCAACTCGATGAGCACGTAATTAAAAGCCTGAAAGAGCAGAAAGCTCCCATCGATTTGTTCGGTGTGGGCACAAACCTGGTGATTGGCAGGCCCGATGCCGCGCTCGACGGCGTATACAAACTGGCTTTTGCCCACGGTAAACCACGAATCAAGTTATCAGAAACAGTGGAAAAAATTACATTGCCGCATAAAAAACAGGTTTACCGAATTAAAGATAATAACGGCAACTGGATTGGTGCGGATGCCGTTTCGTGCGATGATGAGAAAAATTTAAAAACCATGCATCATCCGTTTAAACCGGAAAAATCGTTAAATATTGCAACTCTCCAAAAAGAAGCTTTGCTTCAAAAAGTAATGGAAAACGGTAAACGAAAAACAGAAAAACTTTCGATTGAATCCATTTCAAAATACCGGGAAAAAACAATAGAACAGCTTCCTGATGAATTCAAACGCTTTGAAAATCCGCACATCTATAAAATCGGTATAACCGATGGACTGAAATCAGTCCGCGACAAATTAATAGATGAATACAAAAAAAATCAACATCTTTTAAAATAATTATTTATGAAAAATACACTTTTGATTCTTTTGGCATTAATAGCCATTGTAATGATTGTACTGGGATTAAGAGCCAGTGTAATTCCGCCGGCACTTACCGGTGTCGGATTTATCGTAATTGCCGTATTGTTTTACAGGAACAGGTAAAATCAATTAATCATGAACAATTCCAATAAAAAACGATTGCAAAATCAAACAGCCATTGTAACCGGTGCCGAATCAGGTATCGGAAAAGCCATTGCCATTGAAATGGCAGGAGAAGGGGCAAATGTCGTTGTCAACTACATAGCAGATGCGGATGAAGCTCAGAAGGTGGCAGATGCTGCAAAA
>DATFJO010000184.1:0-3704 GCA_035269145.1 Tangfeifania sp.
CAACACTAATAATAACAACCGGTGGATTATCGTCAGTATAAGTTACCAGCGGTGACGGGAAGAATGTAGGAACACCAACAGGAGTTACATGGTATTCTGCTGTTGTTACGATACTTGGTTTTAATTCACCGGCATAACCAATTGCTTTAATTGTGGTTGAATCAGTAAGCATAATTTTGCCGGTATATTCCATCGATGCATCGGTTGGTTCGGTTCCGTCGGTTGTGTAATAAATTGTTGCATTAGGCGTGGCTGTCATAATTTCAACTTCCACTTCAGCAATATATTCACCCGGCGCCGGATTAAATGTCGGAGCTTCTACCTGAGGCTCGTAATTGATAATCAGCGAACTTCCTTTCCATTCTTTACCTGAAATCCAGGCACGGTTTCCGGGTGTTTCTTCAGTTCCCTTGGCCACAAGTGTTATTTGCTGTTTTCCATCATCAACAGCGTCTGCAATGTATTCACTAAATGCCGGCGAACTGAGTTCATACCAGTCACCACTGCTTACAAGTGTTCCTTCAAGCAATACATTGTTGGAAACTCCCGGTTTTGTATTCCAGGTAATGCTGTCTTCTCCCCAGTTATTATTATTGGCAGCAAAAATCTGGTAGTCGAATTCGCTAATACCTGTTGCTGAACTATGAATTGAACCATACAGTTTCAGGATAGCTGAAACCGGGTTGTCATAAGCTTTGCTTAAGTCATACTTGAAGTAAATCCACTTACTGCTTTCATTGGTATCGTCATTAATAAGGTGCTGGTCAGCTTCGTTACCAATTGCTGTATCGCGTTCAGCTTCTACCTGCGAAACATAAGCATCTTCTATTACGTTTCCTTCCTGAATCGGGGGAGCAACCGTATAGTCGAGAATCATCTGGGCAGCTACCCATTCCTTGCTCGAAATCCATGCACGGTTTTCACCGGTGTCATCTTTTCCTTTCACTACAAAACTCACTTCAGTAGCACCGGTATTTATGACATCGTTTACATAGTGCGCAAGAGCATCGCCTGAAACTTCATGGACAGCGCTTCCTGAGATATGATAGGTTGCCAGAACTTCAGATTCTTCTGTCGGTTTATTTTCCCAGTCAATGGTATCTTCCGACCATGCGTTGGAAACTCCCACTACATGAATGGTTAATGAATCAAGATCATCAGGATTGGTGTCTTTTATATCACCTTTTAAAAGAAGTGTAACTTTCCCTACTGCCGTTTTTTTGTCTTCAACAGGGAATTTCAGGAATGATTCTTTATCGGCATTGTTGGTGTCGTCCCGTCCGATTTGCATATCGGCAACACCTTCTCCGGTTGAATCAGGATAAGCTTCTAAAGCGTATGCATCTTCGATAACAGTAATGGTATCGATTGATACAGGCTTTTCAATTTCCATTTCGAGTTGCGGTCCGTAGGCTCCGTCGCCTGCACCGCCACACCAGCTAAAGTCGCCGCCGTCGCCTTCTTTATATTTAATTGCAAAAGCAACTTCGGTTTCCATAGCCGCCAGTTTTGCATTTACGAAATCAACCAGGTTTGTGCCGTTCGGTGTGTATTCTTTTCGTGCAGAAGATTTTACAATGGTTACTGTTGCCAGTTCATCTCCGGTTCCCGGACGATTATTCCAGGTGAGGTTGCTGCGTGTGAAATCAGTTGAATTTGCTTCTGTCAATGAAACAGTCATTGTTTTTCCTTCTTCCTGCATCGCTGCTCTTGTAGAGAAAACAGCCTCGGTAATTGATTTACCTGTAAGCGCGCTTACATCAAATTTTACATAAGCAATAGCTTCGGTAGTATCGGTTTTATAAATAAAAATGTTACCCTGGCTTTTCCAGAAAGCAGTTGTATCCGGATTTTCTTTAAATCCTGTTCCATCATCTATAGCATACGAGTTAAATCCATAACCGAATTCGAGTTCGAGCATTGGTCCGTAGGAACCGTCTTCTTTACCGCCAATCCATTTCAGATCGCCTCCGTCTCCTGCTTTATATTTCAATGCAAAGCCAATTTCATTAGCTCCCGACATTAGTTGCTCGTTGACATAATCGACCAGAGCATTTTCGGTTGAAGTGAAATATTTTCTGTCAGACTCCTGGTCCATAACAACTGTGGCAACTTCGCTGCCTGCTCCAGGCCGTGTGTTCCACGTGAGTGAGTCGCCAATGAAATCAGTAGTATTTAATTTGTGAAGACCGAGAGTCATAGTTGTTCCGTCATTCATGTCTCCACGAACTGAGAATTTTACTTCTTCAACGCTTTTTCCAACAAAAGCACTAATATCGAACTTCACATAGGCAATTACTTCAGTTGTGTCTGATGATTTTGAGGCGAAAATATTTGTTTTGTTCGGGCTTGCCATTGAATCGGGAAATGCCTGTAATACAAATCCGTCGTCAGTGGCATATCCACCGCCTTCCAATCCTTCAGTAACTTTTAGCATTGGTCCCCAGGCACCGTCGCCGGCACCTCCGGCCCATTTGAAATCGGCACCATCGCCATCTTTATATTTCAGGGCAAAAGCAACTTCTTCATTTCCTTTAGCCAGTTCGCTGTTGATAAAATCTACGAGTTTATTCCCGGTTTCAATGTAGGTTTTCCGATTCGATTCATCATTCATTATAACTGTAGCCAGTTCTCCGCTTGTTCCCGGTTTGTTATTCCAGGTGAGTGCGTCCCTGGTCAAATCAGTTGAATTTGATCCAACCAGTGCAACAGTCATTGTTGTACCGTCATTCATGTCGGAACGGGTAGAGAATTCAGCAGAACTTACAGATTTATAGGCAAATCCGGGCAGGTTAAATTTTACATAAGCTATAGCTTCTGTAGTATCGGTTTTCCAAACATAAATATTTGATGCACCTTTCCAGTTTGCTGTAGTATCCGGATTTTCTTTGAATGCAGTTCCGTCAGCTACGGCCCAGTAATTAAATCCTTCATCAAAAGTAAGTTCGAGCATCGGCCCCCATGAACCATTTCCTAAACCACCGGCCCATTTAAAATCGCCACCATCACCATCTTTGTAATTTATTCCAAAGGCAATGTATTTTTTACCCTGGGCAAGTGCGTCGTTAATATAATCAGCGAGATTCGTTCCGTTTGGTGTAAACTCTTTCCGCCCTGAATCTTCATCGTAAACCACAGTTGCAAGTTCTCCGCTCGTACCTGGTTTATTGGTCCAGGTGAGCGAATCACGAGTGAAATCAGATGAGCCGGCTTTTGTGAGTTTTACAGTCATAGTTGTCCCGTCATTCATGTCAGAACGGGTTGAAAAAATTGCCTCAGATACAATTTTTCCTTCAAATTTTTCAATCTCAAATTTTACAAAAGCAATGGCTTCAGTAGAATCTGTTTTGTAGATAAAGATGTTGTTTGCATCCTTAAAATTTGCTGTTGAATCGGGCATCTCTTTAAAGGCTGTCCCGTCGTCAACCGGCATTAAAGTTACCTGGCCCTTAACTGATAAAGATATCAGTATGATTGACGCCAGAAATAATGTTCGCAAAAAGTAAAAGTTTCTCATAGTTATTGTTTTTAATATTAGAATATTGAGTTTAATCATGTTTATTAATTGATAAAATTACTGTATGCGCATCTTAAGGGTGTGGACAATTGTATCAATCGCATGTAAAATTGTATCATAAATTGATTGTGCGTATAACTTGCTAAAAACCAATGTCTAATCAGGTTGTATAATTGTATCTGTTTAA
>DATFJO010000185.1:0-13269 GCA_035269145.1 Tangfeifania sp.
CCCCGTTTGACCGCTTCGGTATCTCCCCGAATTTTAATTGAGCCGAATCTCAGATTCGAACTGAGGACCCCGAGATTACAAATCACGTGCTCTGACCAACTGAGCTAATTCGGCTTATATTCAATTTTTCAAAACCGTTTATTATATCCGGCCTTTCTTGTCAATACTTTCAGAACGTTTGCCTTTTCAAAACAGCGGCGCAAAGTAAGGAATTTATTTTTTAATCTGCAAAACTTTTTTCAAACTTTCATCGCCTTTTTTTCTTTGAAAAAAAAGTGGGTAAGCTACCTGTGTCGCACCGCTACAACCGCCTACCCTTGCTGCCTTCCGACCCTGGGGGAATTCAGCAGGAGCTGGTCGCACAGGACTTACCCGGCGACAAAAGTAGAAAATTTTACATTCCCGGCAAATTAAACCTGTAAGATTCGTGAAAAATATTTCCTGAAAAAATGCCCCTCACTGAAAACCAGAATGATTATCTTAAAATCATCTTATTTTAAGGTTCGGTTTTATTCAACCCGAAAAAAATAACCATATATTTGTGCCAAACTTTACCTTAAATAAATAAATCATGGAACAAAAAACCGCTTCAATCTGGAAATCTTCGATTACTTATGGAGTTTATGTAGGAATTTTACTTATTCTGCTTTCGGTGGTATACTATGTAACCGGGAACACATTTGCCAAATCGGCCCAGTGGGTTAGTTACGCCCTTATGGTTGTTGGTATTATTTGGGCCCAGTTGGGGTACCGAAAAGCCTTTGGCGGAACTTTAACCTATGGGCAGGCAGTAGGTGTGGGAGTTCTCACAATGTTGTTTGCTTCAATTCTTTCAAGCATTTATACCTATTTGCTTTATGATGTTATTGACCCTTCGCTGCAGGAACAAATGCGCCTGTTTACCGAAGAACAAATAGTTAGCAGAGGAGGCATGCCCGAAGAACAAATGGATATGGCAATTGAAATGGCAACCAGGTTCCAGAAACCCTGGATAATGGCCATTATGGGAGTTCTGGGCGGAGTGTTTGTTGGATTGATAATTTCGCTCATTACTGCTATTTTCACAAAAAAGAATCCTTCAGAAGATATTGTTGAATAAAAAGTATTGATACACAGAATGGATATTTCCGTAATTGTGCCCTTGTTTAATGAGGAAGAATCGCTGCCGGAACTGGCAGATTGGATAAAACGAGTAATGGACGAAAATCATTTTACGCATGAAGTTGTGATGATTGACGACGGCAGTAAGGATGATTCATGGCAGGTTGTGGAAAATCTTCAGAAAAATAATCCCAATATCAAAGGAATTAAATTCAGGCGTAATTACGGCAAAGCTGCTGCCCTTTATTGTGGTTTTGAAGAGGCCAAAGGCGACGTGGTAATTACCATGGACGCCGATTTACAGGACAGCCCCGATGAAATTCCGGAACTCTACAGAATGGTTAAGGATGAAGGTTACGACCTGGTTTCGGGCTGGAAGAAAAAAAGAAAAGACCCTGTATTGACCAAAAACCTGCCCAGCAAATTTTATAACTGGACCGTGCGCCGAATGTCGGGAATAAAATTGCACGACATGAACTGCGGGCTAAAAGCCTACCGGAAAAATGTGATAAAAAGCATTGAAGTGTATGGCGAAATGCACCGCTACATACCGGTTCTGGCCAAATGGGCCGGTTACGGAAACATCGGTGAAAAAGTTGTAAAACACCAGGAACGAAAATACGGCATTACAAAATTCGGGATGGAACGTTTTATCCGCGGGCCGCTCGATTTGCTTTCGGTAATGTTTATTTCACGATTTGTAAAACGCCCCATGCACTTTTTTGGCGTACTGGGCATTTTAATGTTCTTTGTTGGCGTAATTGCTGCAATTTGGCTGGCCATTGAAAAAATAATTGAAATGCAACATGGCATTACCGGAAACCTGATAGCCGAAAGCCCTTACTTTTTTGTAGCCCTTACAGCCATGATTATCGGGGCACAGTTTTTTCTTGCCGGATTCCTCGGAGAACTTATCTCACGGAGTTCAACCGACAGAAACAAATATCAAATCGATAAAAAAACATTCGAATAACGGAACCAATCGCATGACGGATAAAAAAATAGAATTCAGAAAAATAAGATCTGCAAATGAAATTATTTTCGATTCCATTCAGTTTCTGAAGAATGAATACAAAACAGTTTTTAAGCTGATTAGCAGCTATGTTTTGCCGTTTTTAATCGTGAATGCTATTCTCCAGGTACATGTGCAGCGCAAAATCCTGGGAAAAATCGATATCTACGATACAGAAGCCCTGATGGCCAATTTTGGTCCGGTTTATCTCAATTTTTTTCTTGCATCGTTGTTTGCCTTGTTTGTGCAGTCGCTGTTAATCGGGGCATTTTACACTTATATTGAAGCCTACATAAAAGAGGGCAAAGGAAACTTTGAGCTGAGTGATATCACTCCCCGGTTGTTTTCAAATTCGTTGCAGGCGCTCACAGCAAATATCGTGCTGTTTGGACTGGTTCTTATGGGGGCGATGCTGTGTATTTTGCCAGGCATTTATTTCGGAAATTCATTCTCCATACTCGTGTTTGTTTTTCTGTTTGAAAAAAACAAACTGGGCCAGTCTATGCAACGTGCATTCCGGCTCGTGCATGTTCAATGGTGGAGTACTTTACTGATAAATATTACCGGAATAGCCATTATTTATTTTGCCGGGATAATTCTTTCCCTGCCCTCGGCTTTGCTCGATAACGGAACACCCTCCGGCTTGCCCGAGACAGAAATAGTTTCCGCAGGATACTCAGTTTCTTACTGGGTTTGGACAGGAATTTCATCGGTAATTACTTCCCTTATGTGGGTAATTCTGTACACTTTTCTGGCGTTGCAGTACTTTAATCTCGATGAACGGTCGAAAGTAAAATTCCCACCTGCACAGAATTTTTAAGAATTTTTTTCAGAAGGAATATTTATCCTCGTCTGACACCTGGCTTTTGGTTGCATGAAATTCAGAAAGCAATTGGTTCATGATTTCGGCAACCGGCAAAACAGAATCGATTTGTGCCGCCACCTGGCCAATTTCCAATTCTCCGTCATCTAAGTTGCCTTCAAAAATCCCCTTTTTTGCCCGGCCCCGGCCCAGTAATTTCAGTAAATCTTCGGCAGAAGCGCCGGTTTCCTCGGCATTGTTTACCTGGTTGAAAAAAGCATTTTTAATAAGCCGGACTGGTGCCAGTTTTTTCAGGGCCAGCTTTGTTCCACCTTCACCCAAACCGGCAACCAGTTCTTTAAAAGCATTATGTGCCGACGATTCTTCGGAGATGGCAAACCGCGAACCAATTTGCACTCCATCGGCTCCCAGCACCATAGCAGCCAGCATCGATTGACCGGAAGCAATTCCACCGGCTGCCAGTAATGGCAGGCTCGTAGCTTTTCGCACCATCGGAATTAATGTAAGCGTGGTGGTTTCATCGCGCCCATTGTGCCCGCCGGCTTCAAAACCCTCGGCAACTATTGCATCCACACCGGCAGCCTCACTCTTCCCGGCAAAAACCGAGCTCGAAACCACATGTACCACTACAATTCCTTTATCCTTAAGCCAGGCGGTCCATTTTTTCGGACTTCCGGCCGAGGTAAAAACAACAGGAACTTTGTGTTTGGCAATGATTTCCATAATTGTTTCAGTTTCAGGATAAAGCAGCGGCACATTTACACCGTAAGGTTTTTGAGTGGCCTTTTTAATTTTTTCAATATGCTCATCAAGTGTTGCCGGATGCATCGAGCCTGCTCCAATCAGCCCCAGTCCGCCATTGTTACTTACGGCTGATGCCAGTTTCCAGCCCGAGCACCAAACCATTCCTGCCTGAATTATGGGATATTTTATATTGAATAATTCACAAATCCTGTTCATCTGTGTTCTGTTCTGATTTTATGATTTCTAACAGATTGAAAATTAATTTTTCGCAGAATTGCTCCCTAAATGCTCTTCCAGGAATTCGATTAACACTTCCCTGGATACCCTCCGTTTTATTTCACCCTCTTTCACAAAAGAAACCGAACCACGTTCTTCTGAAACAATAATGGTTATGGCATCGGTGCTCTCAGTAATTCCGATAGCAGCCCTGTGACGAAGTCCCAAACTTTTATCTACATCACGCTGGGTGAGAGGAAGAATGCATCCGGCAGCCACAATTTTGTTGTTGTTTATAATTACAGCACCGTCGTGTAACGGTGTATTCTTCCAAAATATAGTTCGAAGAAGCGAAGAGGAAATCTCTGCATTCATCAACTCCCCTGTGTTGATCTGGTCATTTAGTTCCGAGTTGCCGGCAATCACAATCAGCGCGCCGGTTTTTGATTTTGAAAGCGAAAAACAGGCATCGGCAAGTGCTTCAATTTCACGGTCTTTGATGCTGGCTTCTTTTCCAATGTTAAAAAGCCTGTCGAGCGAAAACACGCGATTCAGATTGTAATTGGTTCCCACAAATACCAGGAATTTTCGGATCTCAGGATGAAAAACAATAATAAGTGCCAACACTCCTACTTCAATAAAACGGCCCATGATTGAGCCCACCAGTTGCATATTGAGCGCACGCACCATCACCCAAAGCAAATAAAGTGAAAACAGACCGATAACAATATTGAATGCCACAGTGCCTTTAATCAAACGATAAAGCTGATACAATAAAATGGCTACCAGAATGATATCCAGAATATCGAGAAAACGTATGGTAATAAATGCCGGCATTATTTAACGGTCGATTTCAGCGCTTCAAAAATTTTTATTGCCTCCATTGCTTCTTTTACATCATGCACGCGCAAAATATCGGCTCCGCCGAGCAGTGCCATCATATTGGCCACCGATGTTCCGTTCAGGGCTTCTTCAGGAACAGTACTTAGCAATTTCCATATCATCGATTTACGACTTAGTCCAACCATAACAGGCAACTGAAAAACTTTAAACGAATCGAGGCGGTTGAGCAAATCATAATTGTGCTGCAAATTTTTTCCGAATCCAAATCCGGGATCGATAATTACATCTTTTACTCCGAGTTTGTTGAGCTTCTTCACACGGTCGCTCAGCCAGGTTGAAACTTCACGCACTACATCGTCGTATTCCGGCTTTTCCTGCATCGTTCGGGGAGTTCCGAGAATGTGTGTCAGAATATACGGTACATTCATTTTTCCGACGGTTTCAAACATTTTGGAGTCAAGCGATCCACCGGAAATATCGTTTACGATAATGGGGCCAATTTCGTCGATTACCCTGACAGCAACCCACGAACGAAATGTATCGATGGAAAGTGGCACTTCCGGAAACTGTTTCCGGATAGCATGAATGGCGGGCAGCAAACGCCCCAGCTCCTCTTTTGTAGAAACCATGGTAGCTCCGGGCCTTGTGGAAACTGCCCCAACATCAATAAAAGTAGCCCCGTCGTTCATCATTTTTTCAACGGCTGAAAGCATCACTTTCTCATCTTCCATTTTTCCGCCGTTATAGAACGAATCGGGTGTAACATTGATGACTCCCATTATAACCGGGTTAGAAAAATCGTACAATTCTCCTCCCAGGTTGATCGAGTTTTTCCGTTTGAGGAATTTCCCTGCCGACTGGGTAATCAACATAAGCAAAATGTTTTATAGTTAAACAATTTCAGTTGTACAAATGTATAACAAAACCCCTCAAATTCCTCAAATTTTAATATTTTTATCCCTCATTTAAAAAACAGCATGGAGAAAACAAACCAACAATACGACCGGGTTGTAAAAACCTGCCGGACCGTTTTTTCAAAAAAAATGGAAGACTACGGTACTGCCTGGCGGATTTTGCGCCCCATTTCATTAACTGATCAGATTTACATAAAAGCAAGCCGCATCCGCAGCATTGAAGAAAAAGGAGTTACAAAGGTTAACGAGGGAATTCGGCCCGAATTTATCGGGATTATCAATTATGCCATCATCGGGCTTATTCAGCTCGAACTGAAACCATCGGAAACCGAACTGGGAACTGCAAAAACCCTTGAATTGTATGACCATTATTTTCAGCAGGCAAAAAAATTAATGCAGGATAAAAACCACGACTACGGCGAAGCATGGCGAAAAATGCGGGTAAGTTCTTACACCGACTTGATTTTAATGAAGTTGAAACGCACCAAACAAATTGAAAACAATAAGGGCAAAACGGTTGTTTCAGAAGGAATTGATGCGAATTACCTCGATATTATAAACTATGCGGTTTTTGCATTGATTAAAATCGATTTTGAAGAAGACAATTAATTTTTAATGAATATGAAGGCAGTTAAACATATCTCCCGCATTTTGGTGGGGATCACTTTTATTTTTTCAGGTTTTGTAAAAGGAATCGATCCATGGGGATCGGCCTATAAATTCACCGATTATTTTAATGCCATGGGGCTCGAATGGCTTACCTGGGCGGCATTTCCGCTGGGAGTAATTTTATCGTTTGCCGAATTCGCCATTGGAGTGGGGTTGCTGTTCAATGTTTTTACCCGTTTTTTCTCGTGGCTGGCGCTGCTGTTTATGGCGTTCTTTTTACCGCTTACACTCTGGATTGCCATTAAAAATCCGGTAACCGACTGTGGATGCTTTGGCGATGCCCTGGTGATTTCCAACTGGGAAACATTTTATAAAAATGTGGTTTTAATGGTTCTCACCCTAATTATTTTCAGGTACCGGAACAACATGAACGATTTGAAATTATTTGGCAAAAACATTCCTTATATTTTCAGCGGTGCAGTTGTATTGATTTATGTCGCTCTGGTCATTTATTCATACAATCACTTGCCAATCTTCGATTTCAGGCCTTATAAAGTAGGGACAGATATTCCCGAAGCCATGTCGGTTCCTGAAGATGCGCCACAGGCTGAGTACGAAAATATTTTCTACTACAAAAACAAGAATACAGGAGAAGTGGAAGAGTTTACTGAAGAAAATTATCCGTGGCAGGACACCACAAACTGGGAATTCGACAGCATGGAATCAAATCTCATTCAGGAAGGATATGAACCTCCTATTCATGATTTCAGGATTGAAACACCCGACGGGGAAAATATTCTCGATTTCTTTTTATACGACGAAAACTACGTGTTTATGCTGATTGCCTTCGATTTGGATAAGGCCGCCACCGAACCGTTAGATGAAATAAACACACTTGCCAACTGGGCAATGGAAGAAGGGATGCCATTTATCTGCCTCACCTCTACCCTGCCCGGGGAATCGGCAGAGTTTGCAGAGGAGCACAATATTTCTTTTGAATTTTTCAATACCGATGAAATTACGCTAAAAACGATGATTCGTTCCAATCCGGGTCTGATGATCATAAAAGACGGTACCATTGTCGCCAAATATCATTACAACGACATTCCTGCACCTGAAGAATTCAGGGAAAATATTATGAATAAATAGTTAATTCTAAAATAACGCGCTGGCAGAATTATGAGTTTGTAAATCAAGCTGTTAATTTTGCATAAGAAACAAAAATTAAAAATCTAAATATCAACGAAATGAGAAAAAAAATAGTAGCAGGAAACTGGAAATGTAATACAAATGTTCAGGAAGGTGTTGAACTGGCAAAAGCAGTTAACGACCTGGTAGCAAGAGAAGGTGCCCCGGATGTTGAAGTTGTTTTGGGAACACCGTTTACCCACCTCACAAAAGTGGTTGAAACGGTTGATACAGACAGAATTGGCGTGTCGGCACAAAATTGTGCTGCCGAAGCAAAAGGTGCTTTTACCGGTGAAGTTTCAGCCGAAATGGTAAAATCTACCGGCGCTGAATATGTGATTCTGGGCCACTCGGAACGCCGCGAATATTACGGTGAAACCAGCGAAACACTCAATAAAAAACTGGCGCTTGCATTTGAAAACGGCCTCACCCCGATTTACTGCTGTGGCGAACCACTCGAAATTCGCGAAGCCGAAACTCAAAACGACTATGTTAAAAAACAGTTGGAAGAAACCATTTTTCAGCTTTCAGCCGACGATTTCAAAAAACTGGTAATTGCCTACGAACCCATCTGGGCAATTGGAACCGGCAAAACGGCTAGTTCTGACCAGGCACAGGAAATTCATGCGTTTATCCGTTCCATTATTGCCGATAAATTTGGAAACGAAGTAGCGCAGGAAACTTCCATTCTTTATGGCGGAAGCTGCAAACCATCGAATGCCAAAGAATTGTTTGCCAACGAAGATGTTGACGGCGGTTTAATTGGCGGCGCTTCACTCAAAGCCGAAGACTTCCTTGGAATTATTAATGGATTTTAAGAGATTCAGATAAATCTTATATACTCAAAGCTCTGCATTTTATGCGGGGCTTTTTTATTTTTGAACGAAAATATTTTAAATGATGAATTACCTGAAACTTGCTGTAAATATTGCCCCATTTGAAGAATGGCTGCACGATGTGCTGACCGCCCGGCTCACTGAAATTGGTTTTGAAAGTTTTGTGGAAACCGATGATGGTTTTGAAGGTTTTATCCCCGAAAAAGATTTTAATGAAAAGGAAGTTTTCAACCTGCTCAAAACGTTTGAAGAAAATTACACCTTCACTATTCAAACAGAATTGATTGAGGAGAAAAACTGGAACGAAGAGTGGGAAAAAAACTATTTCAAACCGCTGGTAGTTGCCGGAAAGTGCGTGGTTCGGGCGCCGTTTCATAAAGAATACCCGGTGCTCGATTACGAAATTGTGATTGAACCCAACATGGCTTTTGGCACCGGAAACCACGAAACAACTTCGATGATGCTGGAAACGATTCTCGAAAACGACATGCAGGATAAATCAGTGCTCGACATGGGTTGCGGCACCGGAATCCTGGGTATCCTGGCATCGATGAGAGGAGCACGAAAAATTACTGCCATCGACATCGATGAATGGTCGTTTAAAGGAGCAAGCGAAAATGCGCAAATCAATCACATTAAAAATATGGAGGTAAAACTTGGCGATACTTCGTTGCTTGGTGACGAAAAATACGATATTATTTTTGCCAACATTCATAAAAATGTATTGCTGAACGACCTGCCTGCTTATTCAAAAAATCTGAATAAAAACGGATTGCTTTTTATGAGTGGATTTTATGTAAACGACATTCCTGATTTAAAAAACAAAGCCGAACAAATGGGATTAAAAGAGATCGGATTTAAATCGAAAAATAACTGGGCCGTTTCAGAATTCAAAAAAACTTCTTCGTAAGTCAGAATACAATTCAACATTTCGTTAACGGCTAAAGCCTTTTTCCCATCATTTTTAGCTGTTCACCGGGCTAAAGCACGGTGTGAAAAAATGGAAACCCCAAATCTTATTCCGGTGTTTTCAAAACTTCCCTCCGGTCCATCTCCCACACTTCCAAATCCTTAATCATTTCGCTGTCGATTACAAACCTTACAGCAGTACATTTTTTATGAAAACCTTTGTAGCCCGCAGCTCCAGGATTTATATGCAGAAAGTTCAGTTTTTTATCGTAAATCACTTTCAGAATATGTGAATGCCCGCTTATGAACAGGCCAGGAGGGTTCCGGTAAATTTCCGGTTTTACGTATCGTTCGAATCGTCCGGGGTAGCCGCCAATGTGGGTCATCCAAACATCCACTTCTTCGCACATAAAACGCTGATGCAATGGGTAAACTGTCCGTATATCCTGCCCGTCGATATTACCATAAACTGCTCTAAATGGTTTGAACCCTGCGAGCCGGTCGGCCAGTTCGATGGTGCCCAAATCGCCGGCATGCCAGATTTCATCCACATTTTCAAAAAAAGAAAAAAGCCGTTCAGGCAGAAAACCATGTGTATCAGAAAGAAGTCCGATTCGTTTCATTTATCATTGACTTTGTGCCGAAAATTAAACTAAATTTGTTTGATACAAATGTAAAACTATTAAAATTTATGAAACGAGTAGTTATAGTGCGCCACGCCAAAGCCGTTCCGTATGGCTACGACGATGATTTTAACCGCGACCTGCGCGACCGTGGGAAAAATGATGCTAAAATGGTAAGTGAAGAATTAAAAAAGCTGGGAATTAAACCCGATGCCATGATTTCAAGTCCGGCAAAAAGGGCGATAAAAACAGCCCGGATTTTTGCCGGACAGCTTGGTTTTGAGGAAAAAAACATCAGGCAGGAACAATCGATTTACGAGGGGCTTACAACTTCAGAATTTGTAGATTTGATTCAATCGCTGGATGATAGTTTACAAACAGTCTTTTTCTTTGGTCACAATCCCGGTTTTCATATTTTCACCGGTAATCTCCTGAAAAATTTTCATGACGACATGCCTACCTGCGCCACTGTCGGCATCGATTTTCAGGTTGAAAAATGGAAACTTGTGGAAGCCCGCTCCGGGGAAAATGCTTTCAGGCTCACTCCAAAAATGTTTAAGTAAATTCATTTACCTGTTGTCCTTTTGAAATGCCTGACGAATATCTTCCAGAATCATATACAGCGAAGGTACCAGTACCAGGATAATTGATGTGGCAAAGACGATTCCAAATCCCAGTGAAATTGCCATGGGAATCAGGTACTGCGCCTGCATGGATCGTTCCAGTATAATTGGTGTGAGTCCGCCAAAAGTGGTCATGGTGGTAAGAATAATTGGCCGGAAACGTCTCAGCCCCGCTTCATGAATGGCATCGAAAACCGACATTTCTCCCCTTTGGCGGTTGGCAAAATCGATCATAATAAGTGAATCGTTCACCACAACTCCTGAAAGTGCAATTACTCCCATTAAGCTGATAAGCGACAAATCGTACCCCAATAAAATATGTCCGATAACCGCTCCAACGATACCAAACGGAATGGCCGTCATTACTATAAACGGCTGGTAATAATTCCGGAAAGCAATAGCGAGCAGGGCATAAATAATCAGCAGTGCCATTGAAAAACCACCCCACAGGGCCTGAGTCGATTCGCGCATTTCTGCCTGGCTTCCCTGGAAAGACCAGGTAATTCCCGGATAATCATTCCTGAGTTGAGGAAGCACTTCGTCGTTAATTGACTTCAGCACCCGTGTAACAGCATTGGCGGGTTCCACATCCATTCCTACGGTAACAATACGTCGCCCGTCGCGCCGGTTGATGGTAGTAAATGCTTCTCCCTGTTCCAGGCTAACCACATCCAACAGCGGAACTTCGGTTCCGTCGGGTGTCCGAATGGTCAAATCTTCGAGGTGGTAAATGTCCTTTCGCTCATCCAGCGGCAATTTTACGCGCACTTCAATTTCATTGGTTTCCCTCATCTGACGCATAGATAAGGCCCCGTAAAATGCATTACGCAATTGCCGGCCAACATCGCCGGGTGTTAAACCAAGGCTACGGCCTTCGGGCAGCAATTTAAAATCGTACTGGGTTTTGCCTTTGTCGTAATTGTCGTTCACATCGCGGGTGGCTTCAAAAGTTTCCATCCGCCCTAAAAAAGCCATGCTTGCGTTTTCAAGCACTTCAATATCCGAGTGGCTTATATCCACGCTAATATCTTGCTGGTAACCACCGGGACCGCTTTCAGCTTCAAAAGTAATCTGGTCAACTCCTTCAATGTCGCCAATTTCATCGCGCCAGAGTTCAATAACTTCCTGCGATGTCATATCGCGCTGATCCGGCGGTTTCATTACAATCTCCACATCGATAAAATTTTGCCCGCGTACATTTGTTTTAATCCCTTCGGCCACTTCGTAAAGATTATTTTCTTCAAACATACGCTGCGTAGATTCCGTAATTTCGTTGGCAACCCTGGCCGCCTGATCAATTGTTGTGCTGACAGGAAGTGTAACTCCGGCTTCGATCTCATCGGCCGAAACCTCGGGCATCATAATAATTCCCATGTGATCGCTGTATCCGTATCCACCCACAACAATAAACACTGAAATGGCAATACTTAAAGTTATATACCGGTGACGGAGGCTCGTTTCCAGAAACGGACGATAATAATCACCCATAAACCGGTCGAATCCGCGGGCAAACCATCGTTGAAACCGCTCGAAATACTGAATTGCTTTTATTTTTACCGGATTTTTGGATATGTGTCCCATGTGGGCCGGAAGAATAAAAAGTGCTTCTGCAAGTGAAACAATAAGTACAATAATTACCACTGCAGGCAACGGCCACCAGAATTTTCCGGTTGTGCCGGGAATGAACAGCAATGGAATAAACGCAATAATATTGGTAATGATGCTGAAAACCACCGGCCGGGCAATATCCTTAGTCCCTTTAATAGCCGCTTTCATTACGCCCATACCTTTCTGGCGGTATTCATAAATATTTTCACCTACAATAATGGCATCGTCCACCACAATTCCCAGCACAACAAGAAAACCGAACATGGAAATCATATTAATGCTGATCCCGGCAAGTGGTAGAAAAAGAATTCCCCCGATAAAAGAGATCGACATTCCCATCATCACCCAAAATGCCAGCCGGTATTCTAAGTAAAGCGAGAGAATTACCAAAACAATCAGAATGGCCAGCAATCCGTTTTCAGTGAGTAAGGAAAGCCGCTCGCGGTAATCTTCCGCCCGGTTACTGTCTATCCGGTAATTTATTCCCGGCGGAAGTGAGCCTTCAAAATCTGAGAGAATGTCGTTTACTGTCGATTCTATTTCAATGGGCGACTGGTCTCCTACCCTGTAAATTCCCAGGCTTACAGCAAGCTGCTGGTTAAACTGCCCGTGAAAGCCAGTCTCCTCAAAACCATCGGTAATTTCGGCAATATCGGCAAGAGTGACAGAAGTCCCCGATTCAGACGGAATCAATTCTATTTTTCCAAATTCTTCGGCCCATTGTTTACGCTCCTGCATACGCAGGAGAATTTCTCCCGATTCGGTATCCACAGATCCGGCCGGAATATCTTCGCTCGACTCCACAATGATTCGGGATACTTCGCCCAAAGTTAAATTGTATTCCCTCAACCGATGCCGTGGAATTTCGACATGGGTAACATAATCGGGCACATTCCCGACTTCAACTTGTGTAATTTCGGGGTTACTCAGTAAAATATCACGAAGCTGCTCGGCCAAAATCCGCAAAGTCCAGATATCGGCCCCCCCGTATATAACAATCTCCATCACATCGAGCTGCTGGGCCTGAAGCCGCACCTCGGGTTCTTCAATATCATCGGGGAATGTACGAATCCGGTTCACCGCCTGGTCAATTTCCTGAAAAGCTTTCATGCGGTTGATACCTGCAACCAGTTCAATTAAAACAGTTCCTGAGCCTTCACGTGCCGTAGAGGTAATTTCCTTTATTCCTTCAACACTTCGCACGGCATCTTCCACCGGCA
>DATFJO010000186.1:0-4166 GCA_035269145.1 Tangfeifania sp.
GTACCCCACTGATTTGGTAATGGCTTTGGCAAGGTTTTTCTGAATAATACCGCGTTCGCCAAGAAATAAAATCTCATCGCTGATTTTTTCTTTTGTTTCTTCAAAAAGTTCTTCCTCGGCATCTTCTCCTTCAACATACTGAAGATTTATAAAGTCGTATAATTCTCTGTTTTTGGATGCAAATTGCATCACCAGTTTTTGAAGTTCCTCAACCGGAATTTCTTTGATAGCTTGTTTGAATTCTTTTGATAGACGTGGCATTGTTATTTCATTTTAAATTAACTTTTGCAATTTATATAAAACCAGATTATATATTGAGAAAGGAAGCCTTAGATTTTCTCATAGGATTTTTTATAAAATGTTACTTTTGTGTTTTCATATTGAAAAATATATCGGAATGAACAGTACATTTGCAAAAACCAACTACCACCTGCAATCGGTAAAAACCGGAAATTTGTTTGAAGACACCGGCTGGATGCTGGATGCACCCAACGAAAAAGATCCCACTTTAATTCGTGCCATTTATGAAAAAAAACAGCTCGGGCTAAAAGATGATTCGTGGGGACTTTACAAATTTGCCGACTGGCTTCCGGTGAGCCGCGCGCTAAAAGGTTCATCGGCGCCGGTTACTTTTAAAAGTGAAAAACTGGCGGCTGAACTCGGCCTGAAAAACCTTTGGATTACTTTCAGCGGTTACTGGCCCGAGAAAAATGCACAAATTACTACCTGCAGTTTTAAGGAAACCGAAGCTTACTCGGTGTGTGGAAGAATGACCCCGGAGATGAATAAAATTCTGGTGGTTGCTTCAGCCGGTAACACTTCGCGCTCATTTGCAAAAGTCTGTTCAGAAAATAACATTCCGCTGCTTTTATGTGTGCCCGAAGACAACATCAGCGCGTTATGGTTTGAAGAGCCACTCAACGACTGCGTAAAACTCATCTGCAGCCAATCGGGCAGCGACTATTTCGATGCCATTCACCTCTCGAACCTGGTAGCCGGATTCGATGGATTTATTCCTGAAGGCGGCGCCAAAAATGTGGCCCGCCGCGACGGAATGGCAACTACCGTATTATCAGCAGCCACCACCATCGGGCAAATTCCGGAGTATTATTTTCAGGCCGTAGGTAGCGGAACCGGCGCCATTGCTGCATGGGAAGCCAACCTTCGTTTGCTGGAGGATGGCCGGTTTGGTAAAAACAAAATGAAGCTGATGGTTTCGCAAAATGCGCCCTTCACACCGCTTTACGATTCCTGGAAAGCTGATTCGCGGGATATTCTTCCGTTCGACCACGATGTGGCCCGCAAACAGGTGGAAGCCATCGATGCCAAAGTGCTTTCAAACCGGAAACCGCCATATCCAATTGCCGGCGGATTGTATGATGCACTGAAAGATACCGGCGGCGATGTATTGATTGCCACCAACGAGCAGGCCCGGAATGCCGCCGGATTATTTGAAGAAACCGAAGGGATAGACATTCACCCGGCAGCGGCGGTGGCAACCGCAACGTTGATTGACACTGTTCAGCGCAACGAAATCGACAAAGAAGCTTTAATTATGCTGAATATTACCGGTGGCGGTGAGAATCGATTCAAAGCAGAAAAAAACCTGCATTACCTGCAACCCGATATTGTTTTTGATATTGATCCGGATGTGGAATTGGTGCACAAAAAGGTTTCTTCACTTTTCTGAACCCAAATAAATAAAAATACCCCTAATTTTGATAAAATTGCCCATCTGCGTTATAGGTGTATTGTGTACTTTTGTCGTCAGTAATAGTAGAACATTAGAATATTAAAAACCAATAAAAATCCAGCCATGGTAAAACAAACTTATTCCATTTTAATCTCGCTCCTTATTTTGGCCGTTGCATTTTCCTCGTGCAACCGCTACACCGATTATTCGGATGTTGCTTTTGAAGTAGAAAATCCTCCGGTATGGGAAGATCCGGCAGTTTTTCAAATAAACAAAGTCGCTCCTCATGCACACTTCATTCCGTTTAAAACGGTTGAGCAGGCGCGCGAAGACAACAAGTGGGATTCTCCGTTGATTCAATCATTAAATGGAACCTGGCAATTTCACCTGGCACAAAATCCTTCTGAACGTCCGTACTGGTTTTTTAAAAACGACTTTGATACCCGCGAATGGGGCGAAATAAAGGTCCCGGCAAACTGGGAGCTCGAAGGATACGATTACCCGATTTACACCAACGTAAAATATCCGCATGACAAGACTCCCCCTGAAATCCAGAACCATTACAACCCGGTGGGATCATATAAACGCGAATTTACCATTCCTTCTGACTGGGACGAAAAGGAAGTGATTTTACATGTTGGCGCCGTAAGCTCGGCCATGAAAGTTTGGGTGAACGAAGAATTTGTGGGGTACAGCGAAGACAGCAAAACCCCTGCTGAATTCAACATCACAAATTACCTGAAAAACGGAAAAAATACACTGGCAGCAGAAGTTTACCGCTGGAGCGACGCTTCTTACTTAGAAGATCAGGATTTCTGGCGGATGAGCGGAATGACCCGCGATGTTTATTTGCTGGCCAGAAATCTGCAACAGGTAAAAGATTTCAGGGTTATTTCAGAACTGGATGAAACCTATACCAACGGTCAGTTTTTACTCGAAATCGACGTTGCCAACCGGGGAGAAAATGCTGCAGCTACCACTGTTGAGGCTGCGCTTTACGACGGTGGAAATAGACTAATTGAATTTTCGCAAGGCATAAACGAAGGAGCACAAACCGTTCAGTTCGATGCTGAAGTCCCTGATGTGAAAGAATGGACGGCTGAAATTCCAAATTTGTATGAACTGATTATCACGGTGAAAAACGGCGAAGAAACAGTTGAAGTTATCCGGCAGGATGTTGGTTTCAGAACAATTGAAATTAAAGATGCCAACCTGTTGGTGAACGGCCAGTATGTTTACCTGAAAGGAGCCAACCTCCACGAACATCACGATGTGACAGGCCACGTGGTGGATAAGGAAACCATGCTGAAAGACATTGAAGTGATGAAATCGCACAACCTGAATGCGGTGCGAACTTCACATTATCCGCAACCGGCATTGTGGTACGAACTCTGCAATAAATACGGGCTTTATGTAATTGATGAAGCCAACATAGAATCGCACGGAATGGGCTACGGAGAAGAGTCGCTTGCAAAAGATCCGGCATGGAAAGAGGCGCACGTTTACCGCACCAAAAATATGTTTGAACGCGACAAAAACCAGCCCAGTATTATTATCTGGTCGCTGGGAAATGAAGCTGGTGACGGTGTCAATTTCAATGCGACCTACGATTACCTGAAATCGGTTGACGAAACCCGTCCGGTTCAGTACGAACAGGCACATGGCGGCAGAAATACCGACATTACAGTACCTATGTACATGCGCATCGAAAGAATGGAAAGTTATGCACAAAGCAATCCCGATAAACCACTCATCCAGTGTGAATATGCACATGCTATGGGCAACAGCGTTGGAAACCTGCAGGATTACTGGGATGTGATTGAAAAATACGATGCGCTGCAAGGTGGATTTATCTGGGACTGGGTAGACCAGGGATTGCTGACCACCAACGAAGAAGGCGAAGAATTCTGGGCGTACGGTGGCGATTTCGGACCGGATACTGTTCCTTCCGACGGAAATTTTTGCCTGAATGGTTTGGTTGAACCTGATCGCACGGTAAAACCTCATTTGCTGGAAGTTAAAAAAGTGTACCAATACATTGGTTTTGAACCAGTCGATTTGAGAAACGGCGTTTTCAGCATCAAAAATAAATATGCGTTCCGAAATCTTTCCGATTTTAATTTTGAATGGAATGTAACAGGCAACGGAGAAACCATTAAATCAGGTGAGCTTGAAAACATTAACCTGAAACCGGGTGAATCGGAAAATGTAACCGTTGATGTTTCTTTGCAGCCCGAACCGGGAGTGGAATATTTTCTGAATGTTACAGCCAGTTTGAAAGAAAAAGACGGTTTGCTGGAAGCAGGCACCGAACTGGCCGCCGAACAGTTTGAGCTGCCTTTCTCAGCTCCGGCAGAAAAGCTTGCAGTTGCAGAAATGCCCGAGGTTTCAGTGAATGAAACGGACAGTGAAGTAGTGGTTTCGGGTGAAGGTTTCAACGTTACTTTCGACAAAAATTCAGGCCTCATCTCAA
>DATFJO010000187.1:0-5209 GCA_035269145.1 Tangfeifania sp.
TTCGTTCAGATTTTGAGGTACCAGCACATATCCACTGGCATAAAGCGGTTCTCCTCCGCCCATCCGGGCTCTGGCTTGTGGCCCCGGGGTTTCGTTCGAGTTAAAAACCGGTTCGAGTTTGGGATAAAAAATAATACCTGCCAGTACAAGTATCAGAATAATTGTAACGGAGGTTTTGAAAATGCTTTTATTTGCCACGTTTGAATATTTAAAATTATGATTCCTTTGCCATTTAATTCAAACCTTTTTGACTAATGAATTTTTAAAAGGTTCAATTTAAAACGCGGCAAATTTAAGAAAATATTGGTTCGTCTATGAGACCGGCGGCAAAGTAAAATAAAACGTACTTCCTTTATCCGGTTCGCTCTCGGCCCAGATTTTTCCCTTGTGCATATCGGTAAATTCCTTGCATAGCAGCAATCCCAGACCGGTGCCCGATTCGTTGTTGGTGCCCTGGGTGCTGTGGTTCCGGTCGCTCGCAAAGAGACTTTCCAATTCTGCTTCGTGCATTCCGACACCCTCGTCAGTCACCGAAACAACTATTTTATCCTTGTTCTTTTTGGCATGAACGATTAAACTGCTACTGGGGTGGCTGAATTTTATGCCGTTCGAAATCAGATTGCGTAATATGGTGCTTACCATTTTTTTGTCGGCCTGCACTTTCAAGTCGCCTGGTATTTCATCAATTAATCTGATGGATTTCTGCTCGGCCAAATCCTCAAAAAGCTGCGTGGTTTCTGAAACAACTTCAGCGAAGCTTAAAACTTCAGGCTGAAACTGTGTGCGCCCGGTTTGCATTCGTGCCCATCCCAGCAAGTTATTCAGCAGCAAAAGTGCCCTTTCAGAAGAATCGTGAATGTGGGTGGCCAGCTTTTCAGATTCACTGAAATTTTTATTTTGGATCTGCTCCTTCAGAATTTCACTCAGGCCTACAATGTTGCTGAAAGGAGTCCGGAGATCGTGGCCGATTATCGAAAACAAGCGGTCTTTCATTGTGTTGAGCCGGTTGAGGCGCAGCTCGTTTTCCTTCAGTTTTTCAACGGCTTGTTTACGTTCGGTAATGTTTCGCACATTTAATATCACCGCGCGGATATGCGGATTGTCGAGCTGGTTGTTTCCATAGGCTTCGAGGTATACCCAACCGCCGTTTTTGTGGCGGTGCCGGTACTGCGTACCACCATGTTTGTTTTCTTTTAAAATACTTTGAAAACCACGAATTACTTTTTCCCGGTCGTCGGGGTGAACCATTTTGTCGATTACGGGTATATTGGTGAGTTCCCCGGGGCGGTATCCCAATATATTTTCGCACGATTCACTCACATGGCGTTGTGTGCCGTCTGCATCGAGCAAAACAATCATGTCGAATGAATTTTTCAGCAGTTGATTGAATTTTTCCTCCCGCTCCTCAATCAATTGTTCGATGCGTTGTTCCAGTTCCCGGTATGTGGGTTTTGTGCTCATATTGTGCAGCTAAAAGTTAGTAAAACAAATGTAGCAAAAACTTGCAAAAGAATGAATTGCCGAGGTGAAAGGATTTTGTGCTTAAAAATTTTTAAAAATAGACATCCGGGCCTGTAAGGCCTGATTCGCAGGAGAAAATCCCGGTCCTTCCGGTTTTATAACCTGTATTTTCCGTAAAAGTGAATACATATTCCAATAAAATGAACCTGTTATTTCAGAATTTCAACCCATTTATTCATGTAATTCACCTTGTTTTTACAAAAATATGTGATGGAATTTTCGAAGCAAAACAGTCAACTGACAGGCTAAAAGTCCGTAAGTTGAGGAATTTCACATACCTGAGTAATAACATAACCCCCGAACAGAACCGAATTAAACAAAATAAACCGGGGCCTGTTTTAATTAATAATTCAAACATGTAAAAAATGCTACAAAAACTGACACAAACAGACTATTCGGCAACTAATTTCAGTTTTCGAATAAAAACATGAAATTAATTCAAAATCAATTTAACTATAACAAAGATTATCCGTAAATTGTAGAGTAAAATATATTATTAACTAAAAATCACATTTATGAAGAATTTTACATCATTTATTATTGTTTTTTTAATTGCTATATTAGCAAGTGCCCAACCCACCGATCTCCTTATTGAAAAAGCCGAAGAGGCGAAAAAACAGTTAAGCAAAGCTGAAAAAGCCGGAATGTTTTTGGTAAATCAAAATCTATCGGAAAATTTTTCTTCCGCCAGTCTTGAATATCTTCTGAAAAGTGCTGCCGCCACACACAAACTGGACAGCACAGTAACATGGACGAGCGAACTGGGAATAGAGTGGGAATATGAATGGAAAGAGGAATTTTATTACAATTCATCGCTAAAAAACAACATGTGGGTTGACAAAGAATGGGATGCCGCAACAGAAAGCTGGTATGTTTCTGCCCAAACAGAAACCGAATTCGATAGTGAAGGTAATGCAACCGTACTTTACATGTGGTACCGCGACGAACCAGGGGCAGATCTTCTCCTCGAAACTAAAATGGAACCGGAATACAACAGTTCAGGAAAAGTAGAGACCTTATTTTACCATGACACCGAAGATGGTGGTGAAAACTGGACACTGCAAATGGAGCAAGTCTACGCCTACAACAGTTCTGGTAAAATTGAGGAAGTTACTTTACACACATTAGTGGAAGGTGAAATGCAGGAAACCCAGCGGTCAGTTTACACCTATGAGGACGGAAATATGACAATGATACAAATCTACTTCATGATGGAGGGAGAAGAATTTCTGACATCTGAAACCTATCTCGAATATAACAACTCGGGACAATTAATAATTGAAGAAGACTGGTTGTTGAATTATACAACTTTTGAACTCGAAAAATCATCCCGCATTGAAACAGAATACACTGCCAATGGCGATGTGGAAACAGAAATCTGGCACGACTGGGACGCAGATGCTCAAGTTTGGGTAGAAACTGAAAAAGACGAATATACTTACGGAAGCCTGAGTTATGCCGATGTAATTTATCCGTCAATGGTATTTCTTTATGAATACCTCGCTATTGAAATGCCTATGGCCGAGAGTAAAGCAACTGCTGAAATACATACCTACACAAAAGCAGATGACGCATGGATTCAGATTGAAAATAATGTTTTTTACTATTCAGCACTGGACCCATCCAATGCCGAACTGGTTGAAAAAAGCAATTTCGATGTATATCCCAACCCGGTTTCAGAAACCATTACTATTAGCTGGACAGAGAACCATCCTGAACTGGTACTGGAAATGTACCGTGCCAACGGGGCTAAAATAATGGAAAGACAAATTTTCTCAGGAAAATCCATTGAAGTGAAAAACCTCGAGAGTGGAATTTATCTGTACAAATTAGTAAACCAAAACGAAACTGTTTTTACAGGTAAACTGGTAAAACAATAGACTGATAATAACTTTGATATTAAAGGGGAAATGCAGGGTTTTAAACTGCGTTTCCCCTTTTTTTAAAAAGGATTATGGAAGTGTAAATTCTGCCTCCGTATTAAAACTGCCCACCCAAATACGTCCGTCGGATTGTTTCCATTCTCCTGCATCGAGCCGGTTATCACCCGGAAAGCGAAACCGGGCAGTTACATTTCCTGATGGAAGCGGTTTAAATCCATCAAGTGTCACGGTGCGGGTAATTGATTTTCCGGGAACCAGCCTGGCATACCAGCGGGGCCGGATGCGGTCCGAAGGATTAGAATCATAATCATTTGCCTGGTAATACTCGTCGCCGGTTGACAGCCAAACGCCGTTGGTGTAATAATGAAACCGGTCAGCACCCATTTTCGCCGGGTCCATCACATAAATCGGTTCGGTGTCGAGGTTGGTTACTTTAAATGTGTATTTCAACGTGGTGTTATTTGCTTTTTTCACGTCGAGCAATTCCACGTTAATTCCCTCTTTCAGCAACCCGGAATTTTCCATGGCTTGTCTGAATTCTGGCTTTCCCTCAAGAAAATTTTTCGTCAGACTTCTCCCAAAACCCTGAAGACATAAAACATCTTCAGGATAAAAAATACCATCCTCAACAAAAATTACTGCTCCGGCAGGAGGAAAATAAGAACTTACCATTGAATGAAAAAATCCTGTAATTAGCGGCTCTTCATCGGCTGTAACTGAAAAGTATCCTCCCCCGTAATTACGTTTTGTTTTCTTGTTTTTCAGGTAGAATGTATGCGCCGACCAGTCGTAAAATTCAATTTCGCTGTGCCGCATCCACGGTTCAGCTTCCAAATCGTTTCTTGATAAATCGTATTCCGGATTGTAATAATCCATGGCATCTTCTTTCACGAGGTAGATTTCTATTTGTGTTCCATCGCCGTCAAACGGGAAATCCAATTCGGTTTCGTCGCACGCAAAAATTGCAAACAACAGTGCAAGCCATCCTATTTTTTTCATAGCGGTCAATTTTGGTTTTCAGGATAGATGAAGATAACTACTTTTTGGTTGCGTGAAACAACATTCATCATCAAAAAAACATCACGCTTCTCAAAAAGAATTTGTTAAATCATTTTCCTGAACCGGGGAGTTTACGCGGAATGATTTTAAAAAAGATAATTTTGTCTCTTCAATTTGAAAATAACAAAAAAAAGAATAAAATGGCTGACAATAAGAAAACACTGCTCATGATTCTCGACGGATGGGGAATTGGCGACGGTTCGGAAAGCGACATCGTGGCAACGGCAAGCACCCCGTTTATCGATTCACTGCTGGATAAATACCCGCACTCGAAGCTAATGGCCTCGGGCGAAGATGTTGGGTTGCCCGAAGGACAAATGGGAAACTCTGAAGTAGGGCACCTGAACATTGGCGCCGGACGCGTGCTTTACCAGGATATGGTGAAAATTTCGAAAGCCATAAGAGATAAGTCATTGTGGGAGAATCCGCAAATTGTGAAAGCTTACAATTATGCCAAAGAAAACAATAAAAAAGTTCACCTGATTGGTTTGATTGGCCCCGGGGGAGTGCACGCACTCAGCTCACACATGGTGGCGCTGGCACAAATTGCCACCGACATGGGACTGGAAGACATTTTCATTCACGGACTCACCGATGGCCGCGACACTGACCCACGCTCGGGTTACGGTTTCATCAAAAACGACCTGGAAGCGCTGAAATCGACAAATGCCAAATTTGCATCACTTATTGGCCGCTACTATGGCATGGACCGTGACAAAAACTGGGATCGACTGAAACTGGCGTAC
>DATFJO010000188.1:0-3080 GCA_035269145.1 Tangfeifania sp.
CCGGCCGGCACCCCAAATTGCCAGTACGTCTCCTTCTTTTGTTTGAGCCCGGTTATTGGCATGAAATCCGATACCGTAAATTTCAACGAGTGCCACATGCTCATCAGGCAGTTGTGGTGCTGCTTTAAACAGCATGTGTGGTGGAACTGAAATGTATTCAGCAAAACCTCCGTTCATGTCAACTCCCAGCAATTTCAGGCTGGTGCATGCAGGGTAATGTTCACTTTTACAAGCCGCGCACTCATCGCACCAAATAATGGGATCGATGGCTACTTTATCGCCTTCTACAAACCCGGTAACACCATCTCCCACCTCAGCAACCACGCCGCCCATTTCGTGGCCGGGAATAAAGGGCACAGGGGTTCGCGGATGAAAATCACCGGGGAAAATATGCATATCTGTTCCGCAGATGCTTGCAAACTTAATACGCACCAAAACTTCTCCGGGCTTAACTTTTGGCGTTTCAACCTCTTTCCATTTAAAATGATGATATGATTCTAAAACTGCTGCTTTCATACTTTCAAATTATAATTTTTTACCAAAATACAGTTTATGAATCTGATTTCAAATTCCGAAAAAAATAAATCATCAAAAATTACCGGCATTTTTGAAAATACTGTGGAATATTTTCCCGCCTGAGAGTGGTAAAGTTTCCCCACAAAATGAATTTGTATTTATTAATTGAAAATAACTGACTGAAACAAGTCAGATATCCTGAAAATAACTTTCTGGATTCATCCATTAAAACACTGTAAACAAATGCTATAAAAGTCTAAATCATACAAAACCGATATATTTTACTGTTTGCACATCTGTTTCAAAAAAAAATTTCCAAAGCCCGTCATTTGTAATGATTGACAGGAATGAAATTTGATTTGTCATTACAAACAAAAAAGTTACACCATGGATAAAAAAGAAAGAATGATAGATCAACAACTTAAAGGACGGGATATAACAGATGAAAATGTACTTGAGGCCATGCGGAAGGTTGACCGCAAAACATTTGTACCCGAAAATATGAAACGACATGCCTACGAAGATACGCCACTGCCAATTGGAAATGACCAAACCATTAGCCAGCCCTACATTGTGGCATATATGGCCCAGACCCTCGAAATCAAAAAAGATGAAAAAGTGCTTGAAGTGGGCAGCGGATGCGGTTACAATGCAGCAGTACTTGCGCAACTTGCATCGCATGTTTACAGTATTGAAATTATTGAATGGCTGGCAGACCTTGCAAAAAAGAACATAGATGCAGAGGGAGTTGAAAATGTAAGTGTTCGTTTTGGCGACGGCTATAAAGGCTGGCCGGAAAAATCGCCTTTTGATAAAATTATTCTAACGGCAGCAACTCCTGAAATTCCAAAACCTTTAAAAGACCAGCTTATTGTAGGTGGTAAAATTCTTGCACCTGTTAGCAACAGCTACCAAAAGCTTGTTCTGCTGGAGAAAACAGGCGATGATGAATTTATTGAACACGACATGCTGCACGTCCGGTTTGTTCCGATGACCGGCGAAGCCCGCTCACGGAAATTTTAATCAAAAAATGATTAATTATGGATACTGAAAGAAACATTCAGGTTGCACAGAAGTTGATAGACGATTTTCTAATAAGAACCGGAATCAGTGACCCTGCCGGTAACCCCAGACAGCGCTACCTTTGGACCGATGCTTTTGCGGTTCAGGCATGTTTTGCGCTTTCGCATCTGTTAGACAATGAAAATTACCATCAACATGCAATATCCCTGATAAATAAAGTACATGCAATTTTGGGTCGCCACCGGCAGGATGATCCGCGGCAAGGCTGGCTGAGCGGCTTGCCTGAAGAAGAAGGTAAGCTGCATCCCACTATTAACGGATTGCGCATTGGCAAGGACCTTCCCGACAGATCCGAAAAAGGAGTATTTGACCGCAGTTCTGAATGGAACCGCGACGGACAGTATTTTCATTACCTCACCCGCTGGTTTAATGCACTGCTTCAGACGTTTAATGAAACAAAAGAAAAAAATTATGCCATCTGGGCAGCCGAATTAATTGAAGCAGGCAAAAAGTTTTTCGTAAAAGAAAGAGGCGACCTGCGGATGGTATGGAAAATGAATGTTGACCTCACCCGTGCAATGGTGGAAAGTATGGGAGCGCATGATCCGCTTGAAGGACTGATTTGCGTAAACAGTGCCATAGAAGCAGTTCCCGGAAGCAAACCGGAGCTTAAAGATTTTAAGGAAGACCTGGAAATAATTTGCCGCAACATGAACTGGGTTACGGATGATGCACTCGGTATTGGTGGGTTGCTGCTCAATACCACACGCACTGCCGAAATGAAACAAAACAAAAAAATGCTGCCCGCGTCTATCAGACCCGAATCGCTTTACCTCGAAAGTCTTGCCGGACTGCAGGTATACTCAAATCACATTTACAAACCAAATTCAGCAGCCCGGTCGCGACTTGCTTTTCGTGAATGTGGTCTTTGCCTTGGTTTCAGAACACTGCATGGTTTGAAAAACCAATTCGGAGAATTGGACATCAATCTCAATAAGCTGGAAGAATACCATTCAATGACAAATGAAATTGAAGAATTCTGGATGAATGATTCAAACCAGGAAGCGAAAACCTGGACGGAACACCTCGACATAAATGCTGTAACCCTGGCTTCAACACTGCTGGCACGCCACTATCCGCGTGCTTTTTCCCCGGAACCAGGTTAATCTTTCTGACAAATGAATTCATTCAAAATCATACACCAAACGGGTATGTTTCGGGCGTAAGCATTTTTTCTTTACGGGTATCCAGGGCATGAAGCGCATTGGTTTTATCGATAAAAACAAAAGCATCGTAGCGCTCGGGAATCATGCTTGGCACATAGTTTCCGTAATGTTCCATTCCCGGATCGTACACTACTCCGATGGCGCGATGATTTAGCCGTTTTTGCATCTGCTTGTATTCTTTGATGTCGTCTGAAATAATTATTTTATTTTCCGGCTTTGATCTATGCAGTAAATCTTCCCAACTGTTTTCACGGGCTTTGGGAACATGCATTTCCTGCATTTCGGCTCCCCATGAGTCTCCGGCAATAACAGAAC
>DATFJO010000189.1:0-2251 GCA_035269145.1 Tangfeifania sp.
CCGCGTCATTTCGACTTTCACCCCAACGGCAATATTATTTACGTAATAAATGAATTGAATTCCACAATCACTGTTTTTCAAAATGAAAATGATGCATGGAAAAAAGTTCAGTCTGTTTCAACGATACCTCCAGGATTTTCAGAAGATAATTATTGTGCAGATATTCATGTTTCTTCCAACGGAAAATTTCTTTACGGCTCGAACCGGGGGCACAATTCAATTTCTGTTTTTAAAATTGATGCTGAATCAAAAAAACTTGAATTGATTACCATTGTTCCGTCAGAAGGTAAATGGCCCAGAAATTTCACACTAACAAAAAACGGGAAATACATGCTGGTGGCCAATCAAAACTCCAACAACATTGCTGTTTTCAGAATCAACCATGAAACCGGAATCCCGGTTTTTACCGGAAATGAGCTGAAAATACCGGCTCCGGTTTGTCTTGAGTTCCTTAATTACTGAAAATTAGCTAAACCTGGTACTGATAAGTTTGATAAACTCACCGCGGGTTGCGTCTTTCTGAAAAGCCCCGGTAAAATCGGACGTGGTTGTGATGGAATGCTGTTTTTCAATCCCGCGCATTTGCATGCATAAATGCTGCGCCTCAATAACCACTGCAACTCCCAGCGGATGGAGCGTATCCTGGATGCAATCTTTTATTTGGGTGGTCATTCTTTCCTGAACCTGCAAACGGCGGGCAAACACATCCACCACCCGCGCAATTTTACTTAACCCGGTAATTGTACCATTAGGAATGTAAGCCACGTGAGCTTTACCAAAAAACGGAAGCAGGTGATGCTCGCACATCGAATAAATTTCAATGTCTTTCACAATTACCATCTGGCGGTAATCTTCTTTAAACATAGCCGATTTTAAAATCTCTACCGGATCGGTTTTATATCCCTGCAACAAAAACTGCATTGATTTGGCAACTCTTACAGGAGTTTTATCTAACCCCTCACGAGCAATGTCTTCACCAATTATTTCCAGTATATTTTTATAATTTTGTGAGAGCTTTTCAGTTACTTCTTCGTCAAATTCTTCGTACCTCCCGTAACCGTTCGAATCAATTATTTTTGGTGATCCCATAACTTATTGTTATTAAATTTCATACAAAGATTAACTTTTTTTCATAAAGTCAGTATGAATGCTTGAAGGGTTTTTAAAAATACAAGCTTTTACTAATATTTAGGATATGAAGATTTTGATTGTTGCAGCCACCTGGATGGAAGTAAAATTACTGACCGATGCGTTTAAGCTGAAGGAAAACACAAACGAAACAGTAAGCAGATACCAACTCTCTGAAAATGAAATCGACATACTGGTAACAGGTATCGGAACCACAGCAACCACTTACAAATTAACCTCATTTCTCTTAAACAATTCGTATGATTTTGTAATGAATCTTGGAATTGCAGGCAGTTTGAACAGAAAACTCAAGATTGGTGAAGTTGTTAATGTTGTTTCAGAAGAATTTGCCGATTTGGGTGTAGAAAATGAAGAAAAATTCCTGACACTTTTTGAATCCGATTTTATTGACCTCAATGAATTTCCATTTGAAAACGGGGTGTTAAAAGCCAGTGACAGTAAAGGTTGGATCAAACTAAATGAAGCACATGGAATTACGGCAAACAAAAGTCACCGACACCGGAAAAGTATTTCTGAAATCAGACAAAAATTTTCTGCCGATGTAGAAAGCATGGAAGGTGCGGCTGTTTTTTATGTGTGCCGAAACCTTGGAGTTCCCTGTTTTCAGATCAGGGCAATTTCAAATTATGTAGATTCAGAAGATGCATCAAACTGGGATATTCCAAGCGCCCTAATTAACTTAAATTCAACATTTTTAAAGCTTTCTCAAACCTTTTCTGTTCTGGCTTGCTGATTTTTATTTTTACACAAAAAATTGAACCATTCTCAACAAAAACAAAATACTTTGTTTCACTCATTCTTAAAATCTTTCCGAAAAATGTACCTGTAATTATTTTTTGAACGGATTTTACTTTAACAAAGCACAGTCATTCAGAGAGATAAGCTGATATTTTTTCGATTTTGTTGCTACAAATGTTTTTCCAGGTCTGTTTTTTTTATATTGAAGAGTTTTAAAACCTGTTCCTGTAGCTGGTTGAGTTCTGTTATTTTAATGCTTTCAACATTTCTCCCTAAATTTAATCTTACCAGTTTAATATCTTTGAGTTCCTCCAATATGTCAGAAAATGACAGCTTGCTTTTTGTTTTTTTGTTCCATGCTACC
>DATFJO010000190.1:0-4868 GCA_035269145.1 Tangfeifania sp.
CCGATGCGCCAGCCGATATCAGCAGCAGAATTTGGCATTCCCGGCGCCATCAGTCCGGCAAAATCCGCTTCAATCTGAAAGTCGATGTCATCGGCATGCGGATTGTTTTTCCAGTATCCTGAAGCGGGTGGCATAATCCCGTTCAAAATGTTGTAGCGTGCCGCCTGGTTGGCATGCCAAAGCGGATATTCTGCCCTGGCAAAAGCAAGTGCATGAAGCGAATCGGATGCTTCGATGCCATATTTTTCAAACACGTCAACAAAGGTCAAATCCATGTAAACATCATCGTAAAGGCCCGGAGCATTTTCGTAATACCACAACATCCTGGTTTCATCCCATGGAATGGGCACGTGATCGCCAATCATGGTGCCGTTCCACTGGAATTCGGTTGGCCCGCCGTAAGTGCAGCCAATCACCTGACCGGCCCAGCCGCCTTTGATTTTGTCCTGTAAAACCGTTTTGGAAATTGTCAGGATTTCACCGTCTGCAAAAGAAGTTTTTGTTTTTTCCCCGGCCTGTTGCTTGCAACCTGCCAGAAAGAAAAAAAACATCACAGAAAAAAGTATCGTTCTCATTATTAATGGTTTTTCATTCTTTCAAATTTAAAACTGATACTGATGAATTTCATTCAGGGTTGGCGCTGATGGTTGTGCGCCCATCCGGGTAACCGAGATAGCCGCTGCCCGCTGGGCAAAGTCAACCGCTTTGTTTAATTGCATTCCACCGGCAAATGCGGCGGCAAGTGCCCCGTTAAACACATCTCCGGCAGCAGTAGTATCCACAGCTTTTACCCGATGACCCGGAATTATTTCTTCAAAATCAGGTGATTTCAAATAAACTCCTTTACTGCCCAATGTGAGGAGTACGGTTGTTCCTCCTCTTTCAGAAATTTCGCCGGCCATTTCAGGAATATCCTTTTCAGAAAAATTTTTCCGTGAAGTGATGATGGCAGCTTCGGTTTCGTTGGGCGTAATGATGGTTACTTTGCTAAGCAAACTTTCCGGAATTACTGCCCCCGGAGCAGGATTCAAAATAAACGGAATTCCTTTTTTATGAGCTACTTCGGCTGCCGCTTCCACTGTTTCAACAGGTATTTCCAACTGCGCCAGCACCACTTTTGCGCCATCGAAAGCAGCTTCAAAACCGTGAACATCTTCGGGAAGTAAATAACTGTTGGCGCCCGGAGCCACCGAAATGCTGTTTTCGCCATCTTCGGCAACATTTATCAGTGCAATGCCCGAGTGGATACCCGGTTGCACTTTTATACACGAAACGTCAATTCCATCATTCCGGTAATTTTCAACTGCCTGTTTTCCAAAGCTGTCATCCGAAACACATGTAATAAAGGTAACAGCGGCGCCGGCTCTTGCCGCAGCAACTGCCTGGTTGGCGCCTTTTCCGCCAGGAATGGTCAAAAAATCAGTTCCCATGATGGTTTCGCCCGGAGCCGGAATGTGTGGCACTTTCACCACCATATCGGTATTTGAACTTCCAATTACAACAATTTTTGGTTTCATTTTTCTAATATAACCGTGCAACAATAATCAGGGTCAATCCCACAACAAAAAACAGGAACATGGCGGTTAACAAACCTTTCACGCCTTTTGCCCCTTTAAATTCTTTCCAGATAAACACGCCCCAAAGGGCTGCAATAAGCGTTGCACCCTGTCCTAACCCATAAGAAATAGCAAACCCGGCCTGCTCTGCGGCAATAATATTCAGCGTCATGCCCAGGCTCCAGATGGCACCCCCCAGAATACCAATCAGGTGCAGTTTTGTGTCGCCTTTTACAAAATAATCTCTGTAGGTAACTTTTTCTCCGGTAAGCGGCTTGTACATAAAAATGGTATTCCATAAAAAATTTGAAACAAGCAGTCCCACGGCAAAAACAACCGATGCAGTATAAGGAGTAAGTTTTCCGGCCATAGGAGTAACAAAATCGGTTGCCATGGAAGATGCTACAAACCGATAGAAAAATCCCATAAGAAAGCCGGCCAGAAGAGAGATTAAAATCCCTTTGGCAGAAGTTACAGCAGTTGAGCCCGGAACTTTCCGGTATGCCAGTGCATCTAAAACAATGGCAACGGAAACAAGTGCAACGCCGGAAAACAAAATTACCGGATTTCCCAGGGGAGTTGCTGCATAATTTGTAACCACTCCCAAAACCAGCGCCAGCCCGATTCCAATGGGAAAGGCAACCGACATTCCGGCAATGGCAATGGCTGCCACCAGCAGAATGTTGGCCAGGTTAAATATTACACCTCCCAGAAAAGCCATAAAAAGTGACCGGCTGTCAGCCTGGGCTAAATCGGTTAGAAAACTCCGGCCTTCTGTGCCAGTACTTCCGGCAGTAAATGCCAGCACAAGTGCTAAAAGTAAAACCCCGATGGCATAATCCCAGTAATACAACTGAAACGGCCAGTGTTTCTGCGCCAGTTTTTGGGTATTGGCCCACGACCCCCAGCACAACATGGTGATAAAAGCCAAAAAAACGGCCACACCGTAGGAATGTACAACTACCATAGTTTTAAATTTTTAGTTTATTTTATTGTTTATTTTAATCTGACAGGCCTTGAAGACACTGACAGTCTTGTTTTAAAAAGCTGCTTTTTAAATTTTCTTATTTTTTACAGATTCCCGGATAATCAGCCGGGGTTTTAATACCAAATTTTCAGTTTTTTTCCTGCTTTCTTTGTTTATCATTTCCAATAAATTAAGAAATGCCAGTTTTCCAATTTCTTCGCGGGGCTGCTCCACTGTAGTCATGGGGCAAGTCAGAAATGCAGAGTAAGGCTGTTCATCGAACGACACAATTGAAATATCATCCGGAACCGATAATCCTGCTTCTTTCAAGGCACGGAGCGTTCCCAGTGAAATCAGGTTGCTGAGTGCAAAAATTGCTGTTGGGCACTCAGGTAATGTCAGCAGTTTTTTGGTTTGAATGTAACCGTTTTTCTCGCCAAAATCGGTTCCCAAAATCAATGATTCATTTGCCGGAATTCCATGCTTTTGCAATGCTGCGCGATATCCATTCACCCTGTCGGTATTGGCAGAAATTCCGTTAATTCCCTGAATGCAGGCAATATTTCGGTGGCCCATATCAATAAAATATTGAGTAGCCAGCAAACCGCCAAGGTAATTATCGGTTGTAACGAACGGAAGATTTGTACCGGGCAAATACCGGTCGATGACCATCACCGGAATTCCCTGTTGCTGAATTTCTGTAACATGATTGCTGTTTTTCCCCGTTGGTGCAATAATAATTCCATCCACTTTTCGTCCGGCCAGTAACTGGAGTAATTCCGCCTCGGTAACTTCATCGTCCAGACTGTCGCAAAGAATAATGGAATATCCGCTGTTACGGGCCTCCACCTCAATGGTTTTTGCAATGGAACCAAAATAGGGATTTGCAATGTCGGGAATTATCAGCCCTATGGTTTCGGTTTTTTCCAGTTTCAGACCACGGGCAATGCGGTTGGGCGAATAGTGGTATTTTCTGGCGCCATCCAGCACTTTCCGGCTGGTTTTCTGGCTGATACGAAACTTTTTTGATTTCCCGTTTAAAACACGGGAAACCGTGGTGGGCGAAAGTTCCAGCTTTTCGGCAAGTTCCTTAATATTGTTTACCTTTTTTTCCATTGATTATGGTTGCAAATATTCATATTTATTTTGAACTGCACAATCGTTTGTGCTAAAATTCTGAAAAATAATATTGAAAAAAAATGCATCTTTACACTACATATTTTAAAAAATATATACTTGTTTTTAAGATGAAAAAATCGATATTTCTCGCACTTCTGCTTTTGCTAACCACCTCATTATTTGCCCAAACCGGAAAAGTATTCGACAACCTTACCATGCAGAGCGAAATTCTGGATATGGAAAGAAAGTATGCCATTTACCTTCCTCCGGGTTATGATATTTCTGAACGCAGCTACCCGGTGCTTTACCTGCTTCACGGGGCGGGCGACGACCAGACAGGCTGGGTACAGTTTGGCGAAGTGCGGCACATTGCAGACAAAGCCATAAACGAAGGAAAAGCAACACCAATGATAATTATTATGCCCGATGCCAACACCGGACAACGTGGTTACACCAATGATGTGAGCGGAAACTGGCGCTACGAAGATTTCTTTTTTGAAGAACTGATGCCCCACGTTGAAGAAAAATACCGGATTAAAAGCGAGAAACGTTACCGTGCCGTGGGCGGACTTTCAATGGGTGGCGGTGGAACATTTTATTATGCCATGCACCGGCCCGACCTGTTTTCATCGGCTTGCCCGTTGAGTGCTTCAACAGGTCCTTCGAGCCGGGAAGATGTTGAAAGATACATGGAACGCCGTGGCATGCCCGATGCCGGTGAGAAAAAGATGGATGAATGGTATGCAAACTACAGTGTTTTGGAAATGTTAAAAAATAAGCCTGCCGAAGATATAAAGTCGGTTCGCTGGTTTATCGATTGCGGCGATGACGATTTTCTTTACGAAGGAAATTCACTGGTGCACATCGCAATGCGCAAAAAGGAAATTCCGCATGAATTCAGAATTCGAGACGGCGGCCACAACTGGCCTTACTGGCGTGAATCACTGCCCGAAGTGCTAAGGTTTGTATCAGATGCTTTTCATCAATATTAAACAGACGAAATCAAAAAATAAGCCATTCGCATTTCAAACTATTTGCCAATGAATTACAAAATTCTTTTTATCCCGCTGTTTTTCTTATTTGCAACATGCAATTCTTCCCCAACTAATGCAGAAGAAGAGTTACAAGTAATTTACCAGCCCGAAGACAAAGAAATCCTGGAGCAGGTTTTGGAAATGTTTTCAGAAGAAACCAAAACTCCCACCCCGGTTTTAATGGTGAAATCG
>DATFJO010000191.1:0-5350 GCA_035269145.1 Tangfeifania sp.
CCATTTGGAGTTTCGCGGTAAAACTTGTCTGCGTCGGAGTTAAGATCCAGTGCCTCCAGCGATTTATTGTGAAATTTCATTTTTTGATTATAAAGGAACTGTTCGCCATTTTCCTGTTCCAATTCGTTTATCAATCGGTCTTTCTTTGATTTTACTGATTGTAAACGATTATCGTAAAAGTCCTGTAACTGGCTGAGATGCGTTTTTGTTAGTTTTGCAATTTCATTTGTAAACTTTCCGGGAACAAGACTTTCAGTGTATTGAAATGCAGGAAGCATATTTTCACCATCGAGTTCCCTGATTTCGTTTCTGATGATTCTCAGTTTTTGCGCAACTTCTTCTTCTGGCTTGTTTAATCTAATCCAGCCATCAACAAGGTCAACCTGCCCGATTAACTGGGTTATCAGAACTTCTGAACGATACCGGGCCCGGGCCATTTCTTTATCCATTTCAAAAAAATGATCCATATACCTGTTCTCTTTAAACTGTTCAACGGCAAGCGCTTCAAACGCCCATCGCGAAGCCATTATTTCGCCGGCAAAAGGTACCGCATCTTTCTCTGCCATTTTGTTTTGTAAATCTTCAAATTTCACAATTACTCCGCAAAGCAAAATTTGAGGTATAAGTAAGAGAGGTACCAATATATAAATGGCCACTACAGAATCGAGTGCCGCTGAAATATTCAATCCTAATAAATTGGCAAAAACGGCCATAGAAAAAAGAATGGTCCAATAGGCAAATGTCATGTGATGAATGCTTAGGATAAGGTTTCCGATAACAATAAAACTGAACGATTGAAATGCTGAAAGAAGAATCAGGAACACAATTTTTGAATTCAGATAACTAAACCGGCTCAGGTTAAGAAACGATTCGCGTTGTAATATTTTACGGTCTTTTATAATTTCTTCAGCGCTGACGCTCAATCCCATAAATAAAATAACCACAATCGACATAAAAAGGTACGAGATTAAACTTTTGTTTTCAAAAAACACATACTCTTCGCCTTCTGAGAAACGTGTAAACCAGGCTACAATTAAAGCGAGCACCGGTGCCTCAATCAGGTTAATAAATAGGTATTGCCGGTCGGACACCTTTATTCTCAGGTTTCGTTCAAAGAAAATCCTGAACTGTTTTCTCCATCCGGGTTTTTTAGAATCCGGTGGCGGTAAAAATGCGTCAGATTTTTGGACTAATTCTTTTTTTGTTTTTGTTTTTTTTCGGTATTGTGTGTACCAGTATTCAGGTGTGAAGCTGCGTTCAGGCAAAAAATTTCCTGAATTATCTATTTTCTTCGCTTCAACAATTTCAAGTACCTGCTCCGGATTTACATTTCCACAAACCACACATTCACAAACATCTGCATTTACATGGTTAACCTCAGTTTTAAAATAGATTATTGCATCGAGCGGATTTCCCGTGTAAATCGGACGGCCTCCTGTATCCAAAATCCACAACTTGTCAAACAGCTTGAATATGGCTGATGATGGCTGGTGAATATTAATAATGATTAATTTGCCTTTGTGTGCCTGCTGTTTTAAAAGTAGAGTAACTTTTTCTGAATCAGTAGAAGATAATCCAGAGGTAGGTTCATCCACAAAAAGAATTGCCGGTTCACGTATCAATTCAAGAGCAATGTTCAGTCTTTTTCGTTGTCCTCCGCTAATTGTTTTATTTAACGGACTGCCCACTTTTAAATCTTTGTATGACCAGAGTTCCAGTTCATGCAATATTTTTTCAACTTTTTTTTCAATGGCTTTTCTGGAAAGCTGGTCAAAACAAAGAGAGGCATTGTAATACAGATTTTCCCAAACGGTGAGATCTTCAAATAACAGATCATCCTGCGGTACATAGCCGATTAATCCTTCGGCGGCATTATTTTGATTATAAATATCAACCTGGTTTATTTTTATCGATCCATGATGTACGGGAATATTTCCATTCAGGATATTGAGCAAAGTTGATTTTCCTACTCCACTTCCTCCCATAATTGCTATGAGTTGACCTGATTTTTCTGCAAATGAAAAACGGTGTAACCCGTTGTTACTGTTCTTAAACTTAAACTCAATTTCGTCGGCCGAAAAAATAAATGAGGAGGCAAGAGCTTCATCAATAAACCGGGAGGCAATATCGGTGTAATACACCGGGGAAATACGTGGTCCGCGTATAATGCTACCTTCTTTAAATGCATAAAACCTGCCAGGGATTACAGGGTTTCCTTCAATAGTCAGGTATTCGTTGCCCAGAAATATAAAAATATAATGGTCGATCAGAGAAGAGCGCAAAAAGAGCATTTCCCCGTCTAAATTTTTTTCATAAATATGTTTGTATTTGTGCTGACCTGGTTGGTTTTCGCTGTTAATAAGCAAGAAATCGGGGGAGTTTATTTCTTTAGTCGAGTTGTAATAAATAAAGGCAAGAAATTTATCAACTTCGGTTTTACTGATTTCAAAAACATCAGCCAGTGTTTCTAAAAGTACTTTTGCCTTTGAAAGATTTCCACTTTTAACAAGCTCAAGAAACCGTAGGAAAACCATAACCTGCTCATCTTTTTTGAGCCAGCTTTTAATGTTGGTGCTAACTTTGTAAGCTTCTTCAGCCATATCAATTGATATGGCAGGTTCCCCGTCAACTCCGTAAATTTCAAGCAATTCTTCAAAAAGATACAGGTAGTCATTATCGTTTGATATACCAAAGTGCTGATGGAGGTATAATGTAAAATTATGTACAGCTTTTTCTTTATCCGATTCACTTATGGCCGAGAACAATGCAAATAAATTGATAAGGGCATTTAGTGTAATCTCGTTCATAAATAAAAGATTAAAAAGGAAAGAAAACCCGGGAAGCCGTTTTAACTTTCCGGGTTTAAATTATCAATCCAATATATTTTTTCTCATGCTTTCCATCAACGGACCTATTTCAGAAAGCTCATTTTCAGTTATTTCCTGATTCTCTTCAAAGATGTCAACCACCGGCTTAAATTGCTCATAATAAGGTTTGATATTTTCATCTTCCGACATCATCTCTAATAATGTAAATACCAGGCGCACTCTTTCATCCTGCATATTCATAACACTGAGCAGTTTTTCATTGTTATTGGCCAGCAAAGTTGTCTGGCTTAATACATAAAGTGCTTCAACGTTTGAACCAATAACCGAAAGTGCATAAACATAAGGTTCATCACCTTCAGACATTTGCTCATGAAAGTAATTGAGGTTTTGAGTTACAAAATAATCAAGTGAGTCTTTGTTATCAACATTCCCTTTAATTTTGCCCATGTACTCATTTGTTGAGATAAGATCATTTCTGAGTCCGAGATCATCAATAATTTGTTCAGAAACTTCACCAATTTGGGCAGCAACATCGCCACGATTATACACGCCGGCATACAACAAATCAAAAGAATAAAGGCCCAATCCAAAACTTTGTTCTGATTTGGTCATCATTTTTTCAGCCTGTTCGGGCGGAACAGTTAAATCAAAAATGTAGGATGCGCCTGCTTCCATAAGCAAATTGGCAACTTCCTTTTCGCTTGGCATCTGACGAATCGTTTCAACAACCTGATCTTTAATTTTCGCACCATCGAATACTTCAACCTCAACATACGCCTCCTGGCCGCTTTCAGTTGTTCCTTTTTTCTCTTTTGTTTTGGTTGAAGTGTTGCAACCGGAAAAAAGAATAAGCACGATACTAAGAGGCAGTGCACATTTTGTAACTAAATTTTTCATTTGTAGTAGTATTTTTTAGATAATAAAATTGTGGAATATATTTTCCGCTACGTTTTGATATTTTATTTGCCTAATAGTATTGACCTTTTTCCAGGGCGGCTTTTGATTTTGTGGTCGATGTAAAACCATATTCATTTAAAATATCATATTTAATTGTCTTTTAAACATTTAGAAGTAAAAATTGTTTACATTCCATAATAAAAAGACACAATAGTCTAAAATTAATGAAAATATCAATATGAGTCAATCTTTACCATCCAAAATCAAAATATTAGTTGTTGACGATGAAACGGATATGGAACCGATGATTCGGCAAAAATTTCGTCGTCAAATAAAGGAAAATTCGCTGGATTTTGATTTTGCTTATAATGGTGTGGAGGCCCTGGAGAAAATAGTCAATTTTCCTGAAATTGGGATTGTGCTCTCGGATATTAATATGCCGGAAATGGATGGGTTGACTTTGCTTACCAAATTAAGAGAATTGCAAAAACCGGGATTGAAAACCGTTATGGTTTCAGCGTATGGCGACATGGAAAATATACGGACTGCCATGAACCGCGGAGCGTTTGATTTTATTACAAAGCCTGTAAATTTTACTGACCTCGAAATAACTATTAATAAAACGCTAAAAGAGATATCTTCCATACGTGGCTGGATGGAAGAACATGATAAACTTGTTTCAATAGAAAATGATCTGACAATTTCCCGTGAAATTCAACAGGCAATTTTGCCCAAAAATTTTTCTCCCTTTCCCGACCATTTAAATGTCGATATCTACGGCTCAATGGTTGCGGCAAAGGAAGTAGGTGGTGACTTTTACGATTTTTTCCAGATTGATAATCAGCGGCTTGGTTTTGTTATAGGAGATGTTTCGGGAAAAGGTATTTCGGCTGCAATTTTTATGGCAGTCAGTCGCACATTAATTCGTGCAACCGGATTAAAAGGTGATTCGGTAACTGAATGTATGCAGCATGTGAATAATCTGCTTTGCAGCGAAAGTGCATCTTGTATGTTTGTAACCGTATTTTACGGGATACTCGATTCCCAATCGGGCGAAATTGAATATGTAAATGCCGGCCATAACGCACCTTATATATTGTCAACGAACAAAATAAAAGAAGTTGAATTAACCAATGGTATGGCACTTGGCATTTCGGCTGATTTCAGTTATCAATCAAAAAAAATAACATTAGAAAAAGACGAACAAATTTTGCTTTACACCGATGGAGTGACAGAAGCTATAAATATGGATGAAAACGCGTATGGCGTTAGTAAATTTGAAAATTTTCTCAGTGAGAATCTAAACTTGCCGGTTGAGCAGGTTATTGAAAAATCACTTGAAGATGTTAAAGAATTCGCAGGTGATGCACCACAGTCGGATGATATTACATTTTTAGGATTAACCTTTAAAGGGGAGTAAAATTGTAAATTCAGTTCCTTTTCCTTCTGTTGTTTCAACTTTCAGTTCGCCGCCGTGCGCTTTCACAATATCGTAGCTCAAACTCAATCCCAGGCCTGTACCCTCTCCGGCTGATTTTGTTGTAAAAAAAGGCTGGAAGATTTTGTCTTTAATTTCTTCCGGAATTCCATTGCCGTTGTCAGTTACACTAATAGAAGCCCCCCTC
>DATFJO010000192.1:0-8408 GCA_035269145.1 Tangfeifania sp.
TGTTTATCAATGTTATCTTGCTGTTCAAATATGTTTATTGCTCTTTGATAATAATTTAGAGCCGTTTTGTGATCCAGTGAATTTAAGTAAACATTTCCAATATTATTATAAATCCTGGCAAAAGCTAATTTATTTTCTGCTGATGTTGCTAAGAATGATTGTTCTGCCAACTGAAAATTTTCAATGGCTTTGTTATAATTTCCGACATTTCTGTATGCAATGCCGAGTGCATTGTAAATGTTTCCTGTATGCTCATTCTTATCTCCATGCAATTTTATGTTGTAGAACAGGGATTCGTTGAATAAATCAATAGCATTAAAATAGTCTGTTTCCCTGTAATAATTTATGGCCTCTTCAAAAGTTTCTTTTGCCTTTATGCTGTCTGGATTAATGTTTTGATTAACAGCATCTAAGTAAAAGATTAAAATGGTAAGAATTGTTAACAATATTTGTTTTTTTGTAAGCATCTCGATTGATATTAATAACGGCCAAATTAACTTTTTTAAATTTTTTTTCCAATTGGAGGGTTACCTTTTCCCTGTTTTCGGAATATATAAGTAGAATGTGTGTTTTTCAAGTTTAACGATTTAAAATTATTTGTGATGAAAAGGACTTTTGCCAATACAGAAGAAAAAAGAAATTTCGATGTTTTAACTTCAACTGAAATGTTACAGGTGCGCGGTGGCGGTGATACCAAACCTGCTTCTCGTGAAAAAGACATTTTTGACCTGACCGGCGACAGCGGAAATTAATCAATACAATACTTTTCAGTATCAGGAATGCCTGGGTGCGGATTTTTTCGTACAAAGTCATTGTTGAGTTAATTTTCCTGAGAATAAAGGATACTTAGCAAAGGTACATTCCAGTGCTCCGTTGTACAAAGTGGTTTTTTTAGCTGCTTTCAATCCAACCTGTTTAAGGTATTCTCTCGAGGAAGTTAATATCCACGCGGTATTTCCTGTAAACTGATGTTTCAAGCGTTCCCCCAGGGAACTGTACAATTCATAAATATCCTGATGTTTTAACCGTTCTCCGTAGGGAGGATTTATAATAACGGTAGCATTATTAGTATTTACTTTCAAATCTTTTATATCGGAGGTTTGGAATTCAATATTGGCGTAAACCCGGGCTCTTCGTGCATTCATTTCTGCAATTAAAATATTGTTGCGCGAAATATCTGAGGCAAATATCTTTTTTGCAAATGGCCTGGTTTTATGTTCTGTCTTAATTTTTTCCAGCAAATCTTCATTGTAATCGTCCCACTGCATAAAAGCATATTCTTTTCTGAATCTTCCCGGGGCTAAGTTTTGTCCTATCATGGCAGCTTCTATTGGCAATGTACCGGATCCGCACATCGGGTCGATAAAGTCTGTTTGTCCGTTCCATCCGGATAAAAGAATCATACCTGCGGCCAGTACTTCGCTTAAAGGAGCTTCGCCCTGGTTGGTGCGGTAACCCCTTTTGTGAAGCGATTCTCCTGAACTGTCGATGGAAAGACTGCAACTGTTCCGGCTAATGTGGGCCTGAATAATAATCTCCGGGCTTTGTGTATCCACGTTGGGCCGTTTCCCTGTTTTTTGCCTGAAATAATCGGCAACGGCATCCTTTACTTTCAACGATGCAAACATCGTATTTCTGAACTCCCTGGAATTCATTACAGTACTTTTTACGGCAAAACTTTGATTAATTTTCAGGTAGCTCGACCAGTTAATATTTTTGCATTTTAAATAAAAATGGTCGGCATCTTTAAACTGGAAGGAATCGATTTCTTTCAAAATGCGTAAAGCGGTCCGAAGCTGATAGTTTGATTTGTAAATCATGTTCAGGTCGCCCTCGTAGAATACAGCTCTGTTTCCGGGCCTGATGTTTGAACCACCAATATTTTTTATTTCTTCTGCGAGTACCGGTTCGAGGCCGGCAAATGTTTTTGCAATCAGTTTATACTTTTCCAAAGCGAATGTATTTTTTAAATTCCTGAACCGTATGAGAATGTCTCTGATTTTGGACGGGTTTGTATTATTCTTGAATGTGGCGGAACATCCTTGGTAACCCAAACATTACCACCGATAACCGAACCTTTTCCTATTGTAATTCTGCCCAGAATTGTTGCACCGGAATAGATTACCACATCGTCTTCAACAATTGGGTGCCGCAAAATTCCTTTAATGGGATTTCCATTTTCATCGAGCGGAAAACTTTTGGCTCCGAGGGTCACTCCCTGGTATATTTTTACGTTATTACCGATAATGCTTGTCGAACCAATTACTACGCCTGTTCCGTGGTCGATTGTGAAATTTTCGCCAATTTGCGCACGTGGGTGGATATCGATACCTGTTTCGCTGTGCGCCATTTCAGAAATAAAACGTGGTATAAGCGGAACTTCCAGGCTTAAAAGTTTGTTGGCAACCCGGTAGTTGGTAACGGCCCTGATAGCCGGGTAGCAGAAAATAACTTCTCCAATATTTCTGGCAGCGGGGTCATTCTGATAGGTTGCATTTACATCGGTTACAAGTTTTCTCCTTATCTCGGGTAAATCTTCGATAAACTTAACCGCTTTTTCCTTGGCTTCCAGGTTGTGCTTATCGATGTTTTTCGCTTTATTGTTTTCACACTCGAAGCACATTCCGGCCAGAATTCCTTCACTCAGCAGTTCATAGAGTTCATCAACATAAACTCCCATGTAATGGCGGGTGGTATTTGGCCGAAGTGATGTGCTGCCAAAGTACCCCGGGAAAAGTATTTCGCGCACCAGGTCGATTACTTTTTGCAATTTCGCACTCGAAGGAAGGGGCTCTCCCAGTCGGTGCTCGTGGCAAACCACATCATAAGAAGCAGGATCACTTAAGCATTCAATTGTTTTGGATATTTTTTCTTCAAAGTTGTTTTTCTTCATTTTTTTCTAATTGTTTAACCGCGTCAAGAGCATTTTTAAACCTTTCATCATTTTTTCCTCTCACAATTTTATAATTAAACCCGTATTCTTCAATTGTGTTTATATATTTTTTTTGCAACAATTCTCTTTGTTCACCACCATTTTCCCGCACCGAGTCGGGAATCCACGGAAGATTTGTGTCACAAACAAGAAATAAACTGATTGCAGTTTCTTTTATCGTCTCATCTATCCACGAAGGTACCTGTTTGAATACTACTTCGAACCATATTTTTGTAATAATTAGCCAGGTGTCGGCAAAAATATACGGCAACCCTGACTTTTGAAATTCATGGAGCTGGCTGATTTGTTTTTTTGCAATAAATTCAACATCAGAATAATTGTAATCCCGGTTTAATTTCTCTACATATTCACGCGCAAACTCCGGGATATACGGAACCTGAAAATTGTTGGCCAGCCATTCCGTTAGCATGCTTTTTCCGGTTGACTCGGCTCCGGTAATCACTATTATTTTTGAAGTTGTTTTCAATTTGTGCTTTTCAAATCTTTTTTCCATTCAATATAACCCAAAATGGCCATTAAGGTATATACAATAAATAATATTACTGTTGGCCAAAGTTCTTTATAAATATACAACCCCGCTGAAACCATGTCCACAAAAATCCAGATTAACCAGTGCTCTATGTACTTTTTTGCCAGCATCCAGGTTGCTGTAATACTCAAAGCAGTTGTCAGTGAATCCATTACCGGGACTGTTGAGTCAGTAAAGCGTATCAGGATAAAAAGAATGACTAAGTAAATAAAAACAGTGGCCACAACCAACTTCAACAACAATTTCCGGGAAAAACGTGTCACCGGAACCTGGTCGCCGTTGCTCTCTTTTTTATTGCCTTTCAGCCAGTAATACCAACCGTAAATACTAATTGCCACGTAATAAACCTGCAGTCCCATGTCGGCATAAAAACCAGACTGAAAAAAAACGGCGGTGTAGAGCAGCGAAGTAAATAGCCCGGTGGGCCAGGTTAAAATATGCTGCCTGATGGAGAAAAAAATATAAAGTAGTCCCAGAATGGCACCTAATACTTCAATTTTATTGGCCCATATCCAGGATGTGATAAAGTCAGCCATGATTTATTCAGTGTGCCGAAACCAGTATTTTATTGTATTCCTGTTGATTTTCAATAACTTCGAGGGCTTTATTAATTGCATCATCATCGCTTAACAGAATTTTATAAAAATCGTCGCGGGTGTATAAATCCCGGGCAATTAATGCTTTAATTTCCCTTTTCATATCTTTTAAAGTAAAAGCGAGGCTCTCCTCGTCTTTTTCAATACCCTCTTCTTCGCCTTTGGCTACAATAGTATCCACCATAGCTCCGGTCACTTCAAAATCAGTATAAAACTTTTCGAATTCAGGATAATTGTTTTCCAGTTCAACACGGTGTTTGTCAACATAATCGAGCACATAATTATATACCACCTGGTTTCTTCTGAGCCGGTTATAGTACCTGAAATTGCTTGAAGTATCCATGGGGATAAAAATGTCGGGCATAATTCCGCCACCCCCAAAAACAGTACGCCCGTTTTGGAGTGTTTTGTATTTCAGCGAATCGGCAAATGAAATACTGTCGGCACTAAACAATTCACCTGCACTCAATCTTTCCAGGTAATCTTTACGGTATTCTTCCACACCTTCTTCATAAGGTTTCTGAATACTCCTTCCGCTCGGTGTATAATAATGTGCAGTAGTTAACCTGACAACGGAGCCATCGGTTAAAAAGTAAGGTTTTTGTACAAGGCCTTTGCCAAATGAGCGGCGTCCCATAACCAATCCGCGATCCCAATCCTGCACCGCGCCTGCAACAATTTCACTGGCTGAAGCCGAACCTTCATCGATAAGTACCACCAGGTTTCCGTTCTCGAAAATACCTGATGAAGTTGCTTCGTATTCGCGGGTAGGTTCATTTAATCCGTCAGTATAAACTATTAATTCATCATCTTTCAGAAACTGGTCCGAAATTTCGATGGCTGTTTTCAGATAACCGCCACCGTTTCCACGTAAGTCGAGAACCAGGTTTTCGAAATTTTTGTTTTGCCGGAGTTGGGTTATCGCGTCGGTAAATTCGTCGGTTGTTGTGGCCGAAAACTTATTCAGTTTAATATACCCGGTTTCATCATCGAGCATGTAGGAGGCATCGAGACTGTAAATCGGGATTTTATCGCGAATTATTTTAAAATCAAGGGATTCGTCTGCACTTCGCCGCAGTACTGTAATTTCGACCTCTGTTCCTTTATCGCCTCGCAATAATTCCATTACATCGGTATTTTTCAAACCGGTTCCGGCAATGTTTTTTCCGTCAACCTCAATAATTCGGTCGCCGGCTCTCAGGCCAACTTTTTCTGAAGGTCCACCGGGGATGGTGGTTGTTACCAGTAAAGTATCTTTAAAAATATTGAATGTAATTCCTATTCCTTCAAAGTTTCCCTGAAGGGGCTCGTTCATCTTTTTTACATCTTCTTCTGAAATATATACGGAATGAGGATCCATTTCGCCCAGCAGGTGGATGATTGCATTTTCGGTGAGTTTTTCCACGTTTGCAGAATCCACATAATAGCTGTCGATCAGTCGCAGAAGTCTGCCAAATTTTAACTGGTTTTTTTGAACTGATTCCTGTGCATAAATGCCGGCAGGAGTGATTAACAAAATACTGATTGCTATAAAAATTGCTTTCTGCCAATATCTCTTCGTTGAATTATATGCCATAATATTTTTTTTTCTAAATTTTACGAATGTTGTGCGGTATAATCAAAAACCGGTCCATTCGGTTAAATATATTTTAGGAAACGTTTATTCCCATTCAATTGTTGCCGGTGGTTTGGAGCTGATATCGTAAACAACCCGGTTTATACCCCGCACCCGGTTAATAATTTCATTCGACATTTTGGCCAGAAAATCGTAGGGCAGGTGCACCCAGTCGGCAGTCATTCCATCGGTAGAGGCCACTGCGCGCAGAGCAACTGTATTTTCGTAGGTGCGCTCATCGCCCATCACGCCCACCGACTGAATGGGCAAAAGAATTACACCGGCCTGCCATACTTTGTCGTAAAGTCCCCAGTTTTTCAAGCCGTTCACAAAAATGGCATCGGCTTCCTGGAGCATGTGCACTTTTTCAGGAGTTACATCACCCAGAATGCGAATCCCCAGCCCTGGTCCCGGAAATGGGTGTCGGCCCAGCAATTCTTTTTTAATTCCGAGCGCTTTTCCCACTCTGCGCACTTCATCTTTAAATAACAAACGCAATGGCTCAACCACTTTCAGGTGCATTTTTTCGGGTAATCCGCCAACATTGTGATGCGATTTAATTGTGGCCGAAGGTCCGTTTACTGAAACCGATTCAATTACATCGGGATAAATGGTTCCCTGGGCCAGCCATTTTACATCTTTTATTTTGTGGGCTTCAACATCAAATACCTCGATAAAATTCCGGCCGATAATTTTTCGTTTTTGTTCCGGATCGATTATTCCTTTCAGGTCGTCCCAGAATTTTTGCCTGGCATCCACTCCAATAACATTCAGCCCCATGTTTTCGTAAGAATGAAGGACATCTTCAAATTCATTTTTTCGCAACAACCCGTTATCTACAAAAATACAGGTAAGATTGCTTCCAATGGCTTCATTCAGTAAAACTCCGGTAACCGACGAATCCACACCTCCCGATAAACCGAGAACAACTTTGTCGTTTCCAAGTTTTTCACGCAACTCTTCAACAGTGGTTTCAACAAACGAGGAAGGCGTCCAGGTTTGATCAGCCTGGCAAATATCGACTGCAAAATTCTCGAGCAATTGAATTCCTTCGGTTGTATGATAAACTTCGGGATGAAACTGAATGGCATAAGTGGGTTCATCATCTATTTTATAGGCTGCAAAATTAACATCTTCGGTGGATGCCACTACTTTATAGTTTTTCGGAAGTTTGATGATGGTATCTCCATGCGACATCCAGACCTGGGTGTGAAGGCTCATATTTTTCAACAACTCACAATCGTGGTCGATGAATCCAAGTTTTGCCCTTCCGTATTCCCGTGAATCGGACGGGGCAACTTCACCACCAAAGAAATGGGCCATATATTGGGCACCGTAACAGATACCAAGAACCGGAATTTTCCCTTTTATTTTTGACAAATCAGGGCGTGGTGCTTTTTCGTCGCGAACCGAAAACGGGCTGCCCGAAAGCACAACTCCTTTTACTGATTCATCAATTTCAGGATAATGATTAAAAGGATGAATTTCGCAATAAACATTTAGTTCCCGTATCTTTCGGCCAATCAATTGTGTGTACTGCGAGCCAAAGTCGAGAATCAGAATTTTTTCCTGCATGGATTTGAATTTATAAGAATGCACTTGTTCAAAAAGACAAAAGTAAAAATTACAAAGTAAAAATAATTCAGTTGTGCCCGAAAAGATGCAAGTGTTAACATCTGCGGCTCAATTGCTGTTATTATTTGAATTATGTGATTTTTACTTATTTGTTGTGAACTTTAAAAAGGTCAAAATTATTTTCAAATAACCCCGTTATTCAATTAGGGATGGTCAATTATTATTATTTTTGAACGAATTTTAAACGGGTTTTTTGAATGAAGTCAATTTTGTCAGTAATTGTCCTTTTGTTATTTACGGGGTTTTGCTTTGATTCGGCGGCTCAGCAAATCAGGGAAAACGAATTGGTGGTAATAAAAGGTGAAAAATATATTCTGCACCAGGTTCGCACCGGTGAAACTGTTTATTCGATTACCCGGCAGTTTAATGTTAGCAGGGAGAATCTGATTGAAAACAATCCGGATATTTCATCAGGGCTAAAAATTGGCGATATCCTGAAAATCCCGTTTCGCGAAGGTGCCGAAATTCAGGACGCACCTGTTTCGCAAAAAGGAGATCCTACCCGTTTTATTACACATACCATTACTTCGAGAAAAGAAACACCCTACTTTATTGCAAAAGAATACGACATTACAGTTGAACAACTTTATGCATATAATCCTGAAGTGCAGCGTTTCAGGCGGGGAACCAAACTGCGGATTCCGGTATGGGAAATTTTGGATCAGCAGGATGGAGTTTTTCCTCAACCTGCTGGCGAGCAGGTTGCTGAAAATGATGAACTGATAAAACACGAAGTGAAATCGGGCGAAACGCTTTATTCCATTGCCCGTAAATACAGTGTTTCAGAAAGTGAAATTTTGTTTTACAACCCGGGAGCTCGCGACCTGAAAGCCGGAAGCATTATTTACTTGCCAAAAAGTGCAGAAAGAATAGCTGACAAAGATGAACCCGTTCCTGCCGGAGAATTGGCAGATAAACCCGAAACGAAAACCGATTTGGAAACCACGGTAGGTAATTATTTTGATCACACCATTGTTTCGGGTGAAACACTTTACGGGCTCACCCGCAAATACGATGTTTCGGAGCAGAAACTGAAAAGGATCAATCCGGTTTTGGAATCCGGTTTTCCTGCAGGTGTTA
>DATFJO010000193.1:0-6696 GCA_035269145.1 Tangfeifania sp.
CTGGGCGATGGCAAAGGCAACACGATTGCTGCCGTGCCCATGCGAAAGCAGTACATCACCGACAAGGGAAAAGCCTGGGGCGGCATTACCCTGGCCGACGAAAAAATGATGGAACTCACCCGGTCGCTTTTCCAGAAATCCAAATGGAAGGGCGGCATGGAACTCGAACTGATAAAAACAAATGCCGGCGAATATTACCTGATCGAAATCAATCCGCGTATTCCAGCCTGGGTTTACCTTTCCGTGGGTGCCGGGCAAAACATTCCCGAAGCTTTGGTAAAACTGGCGCTGGGCATGGAAGTGCAACCCATGCTTTCCTACAAAATCGGGAAAATGTTTGTGCGTTATTCCTACGACATGATTGTGGATTTGGAAAAATTTGCCGCCATTTCAATGAACAAAGAAATTTAAAGCCATGGAAAAAATTAAATATGAAAAGCCGGTTATTAGCAAAATAACTGCCGGGATGCCCAGCAAATTCGGGCTTCCTGCCAAACAAAAAGTCATTTCCGAAATCGATGGTATTCCGGTTTCAAAACTCATGGAAGAATACGGTTCGCCGGTGTTCGTTTTTTCTGAAAAAACCATCCGCGACACCTACAATGAAGCGCGCCGGGCGTTTGAAACCCGCTACCCGAAAGTGCAGTTTGCCTGGTCGTACAAAACCAATTACTTAGATGCCGTGTGTAAAATCTTTCAGGATGAAGGCGCCTGGGCCGAGGTAGTTTCAGGTTTTGAGTTTGAAAAGGCGCTGGCGCTGGGCGTAAATGGTTCGCAAATTCTGTTCAACGGCCCCGAAAAGTCGGCGGAAGATTTGGAACTGGCCATTAACCACAATGCCTGCATTCACATCGACCATTTCGATGAATTGTACCTGCTGATGGAAATTACCCGTAAACTCGACAAAAATGCGCGGGTCGCCATCCGTGTGAATATGGACACCGGCATTTATCCCATGTGGGACCGTTTTGGTTTTAACTACGAAAACGGCGAAGCCTGGAATGCCATCAACCGCATTATGCTGGCCGAAAAGCTTGAACTGATTGGCCTGCACACCCACATCGGAACATACATTATGGCCGCACCGGCATACGGAATTGCTGCCACCAAGCTGGCCAACCTGATGATGGCCACCCACCGAAAATTTGACCACTGGTTGAAATACATCGATATGGGCGGCGGATTTGCCTCAAAAAATACATTGAAAGGCGCTTACATGCCGGGATCAGAAACCTGCCCTTCGTTTGACGAATATGCCGAAGCCATTACCAACGCCCTTATTTCTTCGGAAATTCCGCATGAAAATTTGCCGGCGCTCTTTTTGGAAACCGGGCGTGCACTTATTGACGATGCCGGGTATCTGCTTACCACCGTTCTGGCCAACAAGCGTTCATCAATTGGACGGCGCAACATGGTAATCAATGCCGGAGTGAACCTGCTCTTCACTTCATTTTGGTACAACCTGGGAGTTTACCCCAGCAAACCGGGGTCAGAATACGTGGAAGAAACCACCATCTACGGGCCGTTGTGCATGAATATAGATGTGATTCGCGATGCCATCAATTTCCCCCACGTAAAAACCGGCGACCAGTTGGTTATCGAGCGGGTTGGCGCATACAACGTCACCCAGTGGATGCAGTTTATCACCTACCGGCCCAATGTAGTGTTGATTGATTTGGAAGGAAAAACCCGTGTTATCAGAAAAAAAGAAGATTTGGAAACATTGAAGGAAAAAGAGGTAAAGATTTAAAATGCCGGAAAACCAAAACATAGCCACCGCAAAGGAAATCCTTCATTCCATCCTGAACAGCTATTCACAGGTGTTTTTTTCCACCTCGAAAACGTTGGCGGTGTTTCTGGTGATCATCAGTTTTTTCGATTACGGCGCCGGTATTGGCGGACTGGTAGCAGTGCTCATTGCCAATGCACTTGCCTGGGGTCTGGGTTACAATGCCTATTATCTGCGCTCGGGTCTTTACGGATTTAACGCGCTGCTGGTGGGCTTGGGCGTTGGGTTGTTTTACCAGCCTTCGGTGGAGGTGTATGTTTTAATTGCCATAACCGCTCTCACCTGTTTTTTACTGACCGTTGTTTTTCAGGGTGTGCTGGGGAAATATGGTCTGCCCTTTTTAAGCGTTCCGTTTTTGCTCACCATCTGGATTGTGGCGCTTTCAGCAAACAGCCTGTCAGCGCTAAACCTCAGCGAGCGAGGCATTTTTGTATATAACGAACTTTATGCGCTGGGCGGAAAATCATTCGTTAATTTTTACGATTTTCTTGAAAAAAGCATTCCCTCATCCTTCATCCGGATTTACTTCCATTCGCTGGGCGCCATCTTTTTTCAAACGCACTTATTGGCCGGAATTATCATTGCCGTTGGTTTGCTCATCTATTCGCGCATCACCTTTGTCCTTTCTGTTTTAGGTTATGGTACGGCATTTCTTTTTTATATGCTGGTAGGTATCGAATTCGATTCGCTGGGTTATACATTCATCGGTTTCAACTATATTTTAACGGCCATTGCACTGGGCGGTTATTACCTGGTGCCGGGGCGCGTGAGTTTCGGGTGGATAATTTTGTTGTTGCCGGCGGTGGTTTTAATTACCACCAGCACCCAGCAGCTTTTTATGTTATTCCGCATCTCGCCCTATTCATTACCATTTAATGTTATTGTATTAACTTTTTTATATGCGTTGAAACTGCGGGAAAAACGACCGAGAAGTTTAATTGAAACGCCGGTACAGTTGGGAAAACCCGAGAAAAACCTGTACCTCTATTCCGGAAATATGAAACGTTTTCCGGCGGCGTACCCGGTTTCGGCAGCACTGCCATTTTATGGCGAGTGGACCGTGAGCCAGGCCCACAACGGAGAACACACCCACAAAGGCGCGTGGCGCCATGCGTTTGATTTTATCATCACCAATCGCGAAGGACAGCAGTTTAAAAATTCGGGCAATTTTGTTGAAGATTATTTCTGTTTCGGGAAAGCTATTTTGGCGCCTGCTGATGGTACGGTGGCCGCAGTAGTAAGCAACATTTCCGATAATGCTATTGGCGATGTAAATACAAAAGACAACTGGGGCAATACGGTTATTATTAAGCACAACGATTATTTGTACTCCAAACTCAGTCACCTGAAATTTCAGTCAGTGGAGGTAAAAACCGGCGATGTGGTAGAAAAAGGGCAGTTGATTGGCCGGTGCGGAAACTCGGGCCGTTCGCCTTACCCGCACCTGCATTTCCAGTTCCAGGCCAATCCTTACGTGGGTTCCACCACCATCGATTATCCGTTTGGGCATTATTTACTGAAAGAAAAAACCGGGTATTCCCTGAAATCGTTTGAGTTTCCGCAAAAAGACGAGGTACTTGCCAATCCTTCCAAAAATGAAGTATTAGATAAAGCGCTGCATTTTATTCCCGGAAGGCGGATTAAGGTTACAGTGGAAGTGGATTCAGAAATAATTAGGTGGAAAAAGCTGGCAGGAGAATATGAGTGGGTGGCCGAAACTGATGTTTTCAACACAACACTGCTTCGCTGCGAAAAACACAACGACCGCGCTTATTTGTACAACCAGGGCGACATGCACTTTTTCACCAATTTCATTGGAAAGAAATACTCGCCGCTGTTTTGGTTTTATGTTTCTTTGTTTAAAGTACCGTTGGGATTTCAGGCTGGCAGCCGGATTCAGGACTCGCTGCCCGTTCACCAGCTTTTTGGCGGTATCCTGAAATACCTGCAGGATTTTGTTGCACCGCTTTTCCTGTTCCTGAAAGCCGATTATGAACTAACGCTTAAGGAAGCCGGTGATATTCTCTCATCGGACTCCGTGAAAATGGAAGCGGAAATAATCAAAAAAATTGCCGGCAAAAAAATAAAAGCGTGTACAAGTAAAATTGATATCACCCAACAGGGCAATTTTGAAATTTTAATAAAAATGAATGAGGCTAAGTTGAAAATGACATGCAAAAACGAATAGGATTGATAGTGGCGCTTACCCTGTTTTTGCTGGCGGCTCAGGCACAGCAAAAGCTCAATTTTCCCGAAGTGGATAAAGTTTCCTATGAACTTTACATGCAGGGAAAATGGGAAGAACTGATTGATTTCGCAAAAGAAGCCCGTCGGCAGAATATCGACTTTTTTTACCTGCAAGCCCGTACCGGAATTGCCTGTTACAACCTGAAAAAATACCGCACAGCCAGCAAATGGTTTCTGAAAGCATGGGAAAACGACCAGTCGTTTGAATGGTTGCAGGAATACCTTTATTACAGCTTATTTTACAGTGGAAGGGAATTGGAAGCTTCTAAATTGGCTGAACAATTTACAGTTGCTCTGAAACAAAAAATAAACTTCCAGTCAATGAAACCTTTAGCTGCCACATTTGAAGCCGGATACTCTTTTAATCCTGAATTCAGTCAACTTAAAAAAAGTCAGTTTGATACTCAGCTCCAGATTGTTGATGAATACGGTGAAGCATTCTTTCTGAAAAACTATTATTTTGGTTCACTCGATTACAGTCATCAATTGGCTCCGGGTTTTAACCTGAACCATAATTTTACACACATAGGCATTTCGCGCGAAGAACAGCTTTTCTGGGGTGAAAAAAATTCATTCCCAATCGACATAAATCAATTTCAATATTATCTCAATCCATACTTTGTGGCAGGAAAAAAATTGTACATCTCCCCCTCATTAAATATTATCTGGGGAAACTCCGACCTTGTGTTGGGGAATTACGATCCCAACACTTTTTATAACTCCCCCTACAAATACACAGACTTTATTTTTACCGCTTCCACGTTTTCACATTTTGGAAATTTTTCGCCCGGAGTTGAATACAACTATGCAAAAATCAGCGATGTAGCGTTTAGTCAGTATTCGGCCTGGCTCACTTTTTACCCGCTATCGAACCAGAACCTTTACTTTACTCCGCGGGTTTATTTTAAAAGCAGCGAAGAAAACGGTTTCGGATTCAACACGTTCGGTATTTCAGGCGGGGCACAATTGGGAATGGTGCATTTTTACGGACAGTACCTGAATGGCGAAATGGAAAATTTTATCGAGCCGGGTGGCTACGTGGTGTCTAATTTCCCCGGAAAATCGAACCGGAAGTTTACCGGCAGTGTTTATTTTCCGTTGAATAAAAGTCTGCTATTGGTATTTCGGTACCTGAATCAGGATGTTACTGAAAAATACAGGGTTTATTCCAATGGTGCAGAAATAAATTCAACAGATTACAGTTTTATAAAACATACAATTACATCAGGAATTACATGGATTTTTTAAAATTTATTTTCACGGCAACATTGCTTTTATGGGCCACAGTACCGATTTTTGGGCAGGCAAATCAGGAACAATTTGAAGCAGCCTTCGCAGAGAGTTATTCGCTGGAGAAAAATGGTGATTTTCAGGCTGCCGCCGAGCTATTAAAAAAAGTATACGATAAATCATCTTACGAAATCAACCTTCGGCTGGGCTGGTTGCACTACAATGCGGGGTTGTTCGATGAATCGGTTACTTACTATTCACGCGCACAACAACTAAAGCCCTATTCAGAGGAAGCCCGATTCGGATTAATTTTGCCAAAAGCTGCACTTGGAAAATGGGATGAAGTAATTCAACTTTACGACAAAATTCTGGAAATCAATCCAAACAACACGGTGGCGCTTTACCGTTTGGGATTGGTTTATTACGGCCGGAAAAACTACGACAAAGCTCAGCCGATGTTCAAAAAGGTGGTGGATTTGTATCCGTTCGGTTACGACGGGTTGCTTATGCTGGCCTGGACTTCCTACTTTACCGGAAATTATAACCAGGCCAAAGTGCTTTTTAATAAAGTAAAATTGTACAATCCCGGCGATGCCTCGGCCAATGAAGGATTACAATTGATGAGGTAAACAACAAAATTCATTTTCTAAAATTTTCTTTTAAACTTATTTTCATATTAGAAAATTGTTATTTTTAACAAACTTTTAAGATAAATGAATTATCTGGAATTTGAAAAAGCATTAAAAGCGTTCACGGTTTTTTCCGTAAAGGATATACAAAAGCGGTTTCCCGGTTTTGACAACCGAAGGTTGGTGGAGTGGCAACAAAAAGGATATATATTAAAAATAAAAAGAGGATATTACTGCTTTCGAGAAAAACCCCACGGAGAAAAATTTTTGCAATTTGCTGCAAATAAAATTTATTCACCTTCATATATTTCATTCGAGAGTGCTTTGTCGTATTATAACCTGATACCTGAAAGCGCTTTTACAATTACATCTGCAACCACAAAAAATACCGCAAATTATTCTACCCCTGTTGGCAATTTTAGCTATAAACATTTAAAACCACTGTTATTTTTTGGTTATAAATTACTGAAAGAGAAAGATTTTGTTGTAAAAATAGCTGAACCCGAAAAAGTGCTTCTCGACTTTTTTTACATCAAAAAAATGAATACACTTGAAGAAGTTGAGGAAATGCGGTTTAATGAAAGAGTGGCAAACGAAATTATTAGTTTTGAAAAGCTAAGGAAATATCAGCGGATTTTCAGCTCAAAAACAGTAGATAAAAGAATAGAAATGTTTATTCAGATAATCCATGCTTAGTTTAGAAGAATTAAAACCATTTTACCCGGAATCGCTGCACAATTTTGAACGGTTCATCATAAGAGAGTATTTGCAATATAAAATTCTCGAGATAATATTTGAAAG
>DATFJO010000194.1:0-7747 GCA_035269145.1 Tangfeifania sp.
TTTTAATGGTAGAAACTTATGGTTCAGGAAAGATGATTGCCGATTCATTGAATTACAATTTTCATTTAATTGCTCCTGTAAATACCGCACCGGATGACGAGCGTATCAATCTTTCCATTATGAGCCGCTTCCCGCTGGGCAAACGATTTGATTTTTACAACCATTTCAACATTGGTGGAATTGAAGTTTTGCTGAATGATTCCACAAAAATTCATGCGTTTTCCACCTGGCTGAATTACCGGCCGTGGGAAGACGATCCGCTTTCGCTTAAAAAAACACCGGAAGAACTGATTGAATGGGAAAAGTCGGGAACGCGCGAAGCAGAAGTAAATACTATATTGAAGGGACTTCAGCCATTTTTGGAAAATACAGATGAAGTTCCGCTGATTTTGGGAGGCGATTTCAATATCTGGTCGCACCTCGACTGGCAGGAAGAAACAAAAAAACTACACGATGGAATGGTTGTCGACTGGTGGACTACTTCTGCGTTTGAAAAAGCCGGACTGAAAGATGCTTATCGTGAAGTGCATCCAAACGCAAAAGAACATCCTGGAATTACATGGGATCAACCAGGCAAGAAAGATGAACATCGGATTGATTACATTTTTTATGCAGGAGAGAAGCTGGAAACAGTTTCTTCAAAAATCATGAAACAGCCAGCGAATAAAACAATTACCATAAACAGCAAAGAATTTATGTACCCGTCCGATCACGGGCTGATATTTACAAGATTTAAATTAAAACACTAAAATTAAAACATGTTATCATGAAAAATATTGGACTTTTTGTAATTCTCGCAATTTTTTGGAGTTGCGGAAACACCACGAGAAATCAGGAATCAGAAAAAAATGAAGCAGTTACATTTTCGGTAATGTCGTTTAACGTTTTATACAGCACAAGTGTTGAATCCACAATTAAAACGATTGTGGAAACAGAGGCAGATATAGTCGGACTGCAGGAGGCAAGCAACGAACGGATCAAAGAAGCAGCCGATTCGCTTGGATTCTATTATTACCCATTCGACAAAGCAGCCGGGAATCTGAGCGACAACGATACAGGAATTTTAAGCCGCTTCCCCATTGGTAAAAAGTTTGAAAACGGTGTAATAGTTGAGTTGCCTGACAACCAAAAAATCGCCGTTTTTTCGGTACACCTTTCGGCTTACCCGTATGAACCTTATGACATTCGCGACGGAAAAATTGAAACCCCTCATGAAGCAATAACCGCAGCCGGCAACACCCGTCTTCCCGAAATCAACCCGGTGCTGAAAACCATTGACAGCCTGATAAACGCCAATATTCCGGTGTTTCTAACCGGCGATTTCAACGAACCCTCCCACCTCGACTGGACTGAAGAAGCAGCTAACAACAACATGCATTTTTCAATGGCAGTTGAATGGCCGGTGTCAAAAGCTGTGGTTGAGTCAGGTATGGAAGATGCATATCGCGAAACACATCCCGATGAAGTGACCAAAAACGGCATCACCTGGACCACCAACGATTCGGAAAACGAAGTGCACGACCGCATCGATTTTGTTTACCACGCGCTACCTGGTAACTGGGAATTGAAATCAGCAAAACGGGTGGGAAGGCCCGACAATGACGGAGCCCTGAATGTTCCGGGTTATGAGTCGGATCATTATGCGGTAATTGCTTATTATTCAACAAAAAAATAAAAAGTTGCAATTTTAACTTTTGCATTTCGGGTTTTATCCATTTTCACTGAAATAATTTATTACTCCATCCAGTAATTGCCTTTTTTAAAAATCCTTTTTCCCCAGTACACAAAAGGTGTGTCGGATGCAGCCACAATCCATTTTAGGAAATAGGTGGTGATAAAGATTTCGAATAAAACAGATGTTTCGTAAACTCCGTAAAAAGCAATAAGCACAAACACCACGCTGTCGATAAATTGCGAAACCATGGTACTGAGGTTGTTTCGCAGCCAGATTTGGTTGTCTTTCGAAAACCGTTTCCGCCAGAAATGGTAAGCCCACACATCGTGCCGCTGCGACAAAAGGTACGCTGCCAAACTGGCCATGGCAATCCGGGGCATCAGTTTAAAAATGGTACTGGTTGCCTCGTAAGTAACTCCCGCAAATTCATCACCTTCCAGCGGTTCAAAAACCAGCGCCAGGTTCATCAGTACGGTCATTGAAATCAAGCTGAAAAATCCAATCCACACCGCCTTTTTAGCTTCCTTCTTCCCGTAATTTTCCGATAAAATATCGGTAACCAGGAAAGATGTGGCATACACAATATTGCCAAGTGTAGCCACCATCCCGAACAATTCAACGGTTTGAATTACCTGGATGTTGGCAACAATTACCGAGATGGGAATCCACATAATGAGGCCCCACTTGCCAAACAGTTTGTACGCTAAAATAATCAGGAAAAAATTTGCCAGCAGCATGGCCAGCCAAAGTAATTCATTCTGCATTTTTTTCATTTTTAGCCGCAGGGTAATGGAACCTGCGGGTGATTAATAATCTGTTTCCGGCCGCGAAAATAATGTTTTTATTTTGAAATTTTCCTTAAAAATTTAATTGTACATTTGATATTTAAAAGATTTAAAGGATGGAATGCAAGAAAATTCATTTCAGTGGTCATGCTACTGTTCAAATGTTTAAGCGAAACATTCCGGTTGAAATTGTTGAGAATGTGTTAAAATCAGGTGAGATTATTAAGGAATATCCAGAAGATAATCCATATCCCAGCTTTTTAATGCTGGGATTTGCAAATACCCGCCCGATTCATGTTGTAGTTGCAACTGATTTGAGAGGTAATTGTTTTATAATAACGACTTATGAGCCTGACATTAAACTTTGGAGTGAAAATTACAAAACAAAAAAATAGTTATCATGGAATGTGTGATTTGCAAAAACGGGAATACTCATAAAGGTAAAACAACAGTTACACTTGAGCGAAATGGCACAATCGTCATTATCAAGGATGTTCCTGCAATGATCTGCGAAAATTGCGGAGAATATTACCTTGACACCAAAATAACACATGAAGTTTTAAAGAGAGCTGAACAATCGGTTGAAAAAGGAACAGAAATCGAGGTAATCAACATGAAAAAAGTTGCCTGAACATTACACTCTCTTATTGGCTTATTTATAAAGATATTCTTAACCCTTTCAACTCAAATCCACATCCCTTTTAATATACGATTTGTAATCTTTCAGAATCGGGTTGTAACTTTCGTGAAACAATAATAAAATCAGATCATTCCCCTGATTTCTTCGATGATTCGGTTGGCCAAATCATTTGCAGCTTTTTCCGATTTTGCTTCGGAATAGATGCGGATAATCGGTTCGGTGTTCGATTTACGCAAGTGCACCCATGAATTTTCAAAATCGATTTTCACCCCATCGATGTCGTTTACCTTTTCGTGGCTGTATTTTTCTTTCACCTTCAGCAAAATGTCATCCACGTCTATTTCGGGTGTCAGTTCAATTTTATTTTTCGACATGAAATAGTCGGGATATGTTTTTCGCAGTTCCGAACATTTCATTCCTGATTTGGCAAGATGTGCAAGAAATAATGCAGCACCAACCAACGAATCGCGGCCGTAATGGCTGGCCGGATAAATAACTCCGCCATTTCCTTCGCCGCCAATTACTGCACCGGTTTCTTTCATTTTGGCCACTACATTTACTTCTCCAACGGCAGATGCAGTGTAAATCTGACCGTGTTTTTCGGTTACATCGCGAAGTACCCGGCTCGAGGAAAGGTTGGAAACAGTATTTCCCGGGGTCTGGCTCAACACATAATCGCTCACGGCTGCCAGCGTGTATTCTTCGCTGAACATGCTGCCGTCTTCGTTAATAATTACCAGCCGGTCAACATCCGGATCAACCACGAAACCGACATCCACATTGCTTTTGCCAATTATCTCCGAAGTCTCCTTCAGGTTTTCCGGTATTGGCTCGGGAGTATGTGCAAAATGGCCGCTGGGTTCGCAATTTATTTCAACTACATTTTTTATTCCGAGTGCCTTGAAAAGTGCCGGCATGGCAATTCCACCCACTGAATTTACGGCATCTATCGCCACCGAAAAATCCGCTTTTTTAATGGCTTCAACATCTACCAAATCCAGTTCAAGTACTTTCTGAATATGGATTTGCGTGTAATCTTTCTCCGATACTTCTCCCAAATTATCCACTTCTGCAAAATCAAAATTTTCAGTATCGGCATAATCAAGAATTTGGGCCCCTTCTTCAGCATCCAAAAATTCACCTTTTGAATTCAGCATTTTCAGGGCATTCCATTGTTTCGGATTGTGACTGGCAGTAAGAATCAGTCCACCATCGGCCTGCTCTTCGGTAACAGCAATTTCAGTTGTGGGTGTGGTGGCAAGGCCAATATTCACAACATCGCAGCCCATTCCCACCAGGGTTGCAACAACCAGCGAGCTAACCATCTCACCGGATATGCGGGCATCGCGCCCAACGACTATTTTAATTTTTTGATTGCCTGAATTTTGTTTAACCCAGGTAGCATAAGCGGCCGTGAATTTTACCACATCTAACGGACTTAGTCCGTCGCCGGGTTTACCGCCAATTGTTCCCCTGATTCCTGAAATAGATTTGATTAATGTCATTTTGCTGAATTTTTATTCAACAAAAATAAAAAGGTCTGGCGAAATATTAAGAATGCCGGACATTAATTAATCATCCACTTCTTTCAATTCGGTTAAGGTAACCTTCAGTTTTTGAATGTAATTTCCGTAAAGTTTCCTGAATCCCCAGCGCATAAACAAAAATATTCCACCAACCAACAGGCTTAAAACAACAATCCCGGTAATGAAAACAATTAACATTTGGTTAAACGGAATTTCGGTTACAAGCATGCCGCTGTCGGCAGCACTTGCCTCCATCCCCATAAACATGCCTGACATAAATGAAATGGCAACGGCAACTGAAAAGGTAATAAGAGCGAGGTAAAAAAGCCGTTGATAAAGGAGCAGAATTTTTATAATTTTTTGAAGTGTTTCACGCAAATTGCAGTTTACATCGCATCTTTTTTTGGCACGGTAATATTTTAAAACAAAATAGATGAAAGTTGACAGAATAAGTGCATAACTGAATACATTTATAAAAAGAAGCCAGCCGGGTATTGTAATCCCGTTTCCCATTGCATCGAGAACCTGAGGCGAAAAGACAAAATCATCGAGAATAAAAAGAACAATAAGGAGAAACAGCAAAACAAAACCAATTTTTATATTCCGGTTGATGCGTTCAATTAAATTGCTGGTCCGCTTGCTGAGCATTTCCCTGATTTGGCTTTCATCCAGTTCTTTATCGGATGAAACGCTGGCCCACGCTTTTTTCAAATCTTTTAGTTCCATAGTTCTCTACTCCTCGTTTACCATCAGTTTTTTCAACTTCTTTTTGATCCGGTTCATTTTCACCCGCACATAATTTTGTGTGATGCCTGTAATTTCAGCTATTTCCTCGTACTTCCTGTTCTCGAGATACAGCAGGATAATAGATTTCTCGACTCCTGTAAGTTGCGATACAGCCGCATGCAACATTTTTATGTTTTCCTCGGTTTCGGTATCGTATCCTTCATCCTCCAACTGAAAGTTTTCATAAGTCAGGCTGCTCTGGTCAGGCCGGCGTTTGCTTTTTTTAAAAGAAGTAATCGCCGTATTCAGTGCCACACGGTACATCCAGGTAGTTACCTTCGATTCCCGCCTGAATGAAGGAAACGATTTCCAAAGCTGCGCCACGATTTCCTGGAAGAGATCGCTACGATCTTCCTGCGAATCGCAGTACAAATTGCACACCTTATGGATAATACCCTGGTTCTTCTGAATTATTTGTAAAAATTCCTTTTCCAAAACTGATTAATTAGTAAAAGGATAAGAAAAGAATTACACGTTTTTTGAATTTTGGATGAATGGGACGGATTTATTTCATTTTCAAAAACTGAACTTCCTTTGGCGATAGCATCCGCCATCTTCCACGCGGCAGGTTCTTTTTGGTAAGTCCGGCAAAAAATACGCGGTCGAGCTTTTTCACTTTATACCCGAGGTGCTCAAAAATGCGACGTACAATGCGGTTTTTCCCGGAATGTATTTCCAGGCCAATTTCTGTTTTATCTGCCGGATCGATGAAACTAATGGCATCGGCGGCAATAAAACCATCTTCCAGTTCAACTCCTTCGGCAATTTGCATCAAATCATTTTTGGTTACCGGTTTGTCGAGCGATACCTGGTATATTTTCTTCACATTATGACTTGGGTGAGTCAACCGGTCGGCCATTTCGCCGTCGTTGGTCAGCAGCAAAACTCCGGTTGTAGATCTGTCGAGCCGGCCAACGGGATAAACACGTTCGTCGCAGGCATTTTCCACCAGGTCCATTACAGTTCTTTCGGCATGGGGGTCGGCAGTTGTGGTAACAAAATCTTTGGGCTTGTTAACAAGAATATATACTTTCTTTTCGGCATTTAATTTTCGCCCGTCGAAACGAACATCATCGCTCATTTTTACTTTTGTCCCCAGCTCAGTTACCGGTTTACCGTTTACCGTAACCAGGCCGGCAGCAATGTATTTATCGGCCTCGCGGCGTGAGCAAACTCCTGCGTTGGCCACAAAACGGTTTAACCGCATTTCGCCGGTAGTCGCTGTTCTTTCAGATGTTTTGGCAGGTCGTTTACCTGCGTATTTAGGCGCAGCAGCAGTTCTTTTTTTTAGCCGGATTTTCTTTCTTTCAAAAGGCTTTTTATCAGCCGGAGATTTTCCACTTCTTCCCCTGCCTCCGGGGGCAGATTTATCATTTCTTTCTTTTCTGGAATTTCTGTTGTTCCTGTTCATGTACTCAAATTTTGCGCAAAGATCGTTAAAAAAATGGCAATTAATTCTTTATATACACAATTTCAACAAATTCATACAAAATTTTATATCTGCTTTAACTTACCAGACTCTAAAATATTATTTAGACTGACAATAAATTAAACACCTGATTAAAATCAGGCAGTCTTTTGGTTGTGTCTGTCTTCTTGAACATTAGCTGCAAATAAAGACTTAAATACCTGTATTTTAATACCTTCATCTAATTGAACAATTTAAAGTTATGGTCTATTTTATTTAATTAAAAGATTTAGATCCATTAAATTTAATGAGAAAATTTAAAAACCCATAAATCATGAGAAAAGCAGTACCGTTTTCAATTTTGGGCATTCTTGTTTTAGGGGTGCTTTTTGTATTCAGTTTTAAACTGCCTGGTGAGGATGAAGGAGATAAAAAAGGAGCTTTTAAATATAAAGATTTTCAAACACCTGAATATTGCCAGGGGTGCCATAATGATTTTTACCAGCAATGGAGCCAGGCAATGATGTCGCAGGCCTACACTCACCATTGGGACGAAATTGAATATTTTAAACTGGCAGTAGCACATGCCGAGGCAGATCCTGAATTTAAAGATGCTGTTGATGGCTGCAATGGCTGCCATACACCAATGGCCTACCTGACCGGCGATTTACCTCCGCCGAGGCCCGAAGAAGGTTCGCGTGCCAACGAATCGGTTTCGTGCGAAGTTTGTCATTTAATTAAGGGGATTGAAGGAGACACAGCCTATAATTACAACTGGGTAATAGAACCCGGACAGACAAAATACAGCTCGCGCAAAGGAGAAACTGAATCGCCCAATCATAAAATAATCGCCACCGATCTTTACAGCGAAACTAAAATTTGCGGCAGTTGCCACAACGAAAAAAGTCCGTTTGGCGTATGGGTAAA
>DATFJO010000195.1:0-7418 GCA_035269145.1 Tangfeifania sp.
AAACAATTAAGCTGATCAATTACCTGGTAAAAGAACGCGGCCTGACGATTAAAGGCGCGCAGCAGAAACTGAGCGACAACAAAGCCGAAACCGTGAACAACTGGGAAATTGTGAGGCGGCTGCAGGAGATAAAAAAAGAACTGACGGGTATCCGGGACGAAATGGACAGCCCCTCTCAATCTCCCCAAAGGGGAGAGGGTAAGAAAGGAGAAGAAACGGAAGTCAAAAAAGATTAACAGATGGTTAAGATAAAAGAGATAACAAATTACCTTGAAAGTTTTGCGCCGCCGGCGTTGCAGGAATCGTACGACAATGCCGGGCTGATAATCGGAAACCCGGATGCGGAAGTTTCCAAAGCACTGGTAACACTCGATGTAACCGAAGAAGTGGTGGAAGAAGCCATTCAGCAAAAAGCGGGATTAATTGTGGCGCACCACCCCATTGTTTTTTCAGGATTGAAAAAACTTACCGGAAAAAACTACGTGGAACGCACAGTGTTGAAAGCCATTAAAAACGACATTGGCATTTTTGCGGCCCACACCAACATCGACGCTGTTTGGGGCGGTGTGAACTCGAAAATATGCGAAACACTAAGGCTGGAAAACTGCCGGGTGCTGGATCCGGTTTCAGGCCAGTTGAAAAAGCTGGTCACTTTTATTCCGCACGAAGCGGCCGGTAAAGTGCGTGAAGCGGTTTTTGCAGCCGGCGCGGGCAATATTGGCGAATACGATTCCTGCGGGTACAACTTAGAAGGAACCGGCAGTTTCAGGGCAGGCGATGCAGCCAATCCGTATGTGGGCGAAAAAGGCGAAATTCATTACGAAAAGGAAATCCGTTTTGAAACCATTTTCCCGGCATGGTTGCAGGGAAAAGTTATCGATGCACTCACAAATGCGCATCCGTATGAAGAGGTTGCCTACGATATTTATCCGTTAGACAACAAATATGATAAAGCCGGAATCGGGATGATTGGCACACTGCCCGAACCGATGGATGAAAAAGAATTCCTGGCCTTCCTGAAAGAAAAATTTAAAACGGGAGTTGTAAAACACACGGCTTTAAAAGGCGAAAAAGTGAGTAAGGTCGCGGTTTGCGGCGGTTCCGGGTCATTTTTACTGGGTAAAGCCATTTCGGCCGGGGCCGACTTTTTTGTGTCGGGAGATTTCAAATACCACCAGTTTTTTGATGCCGATAACCAAATTGTAATTGCCGATGTAGGACATTATGAAAGTGAGCAGTTCACTAAAGAACTTTTTTATGAACTACTTACAAAAAAATTCCCTAAATTTGCAGTCCGGTTTTCGGAAATAAATACCAATCCGGTCTTTTATTTCTGATTAAAATTTTTGAATTTAAAGATAAAAGATAGACAAGCGATGAATGCACCAATTCCAAGGCAAGACGAAAAAGACATTTCAATTGAAGATAAACTGCGCGCGTTGCATGAATTGCAAAGTGTAGTTTCAGAAGTAGATAAAATAAAAACCCTGCGTGGCGAACTTCCGCTCGAGGTTCAGGATTTGGAAGACGAAATAACCGGATTAAAAACCCGGCTTACCAACCTGGAAGATGAGATTAAAAACCTCGATACAGCGATTAACAACAAAAAAATCGCGATTAAAGATTCGGAGGCACTGATTGCCAAATACACCGAGCAGCAAAACAATGTGCGAAACAACCGTGAATTCGATTCGCTTTCAAAAGAAATTGAATTCCAGAACCTCGAAATCGAGCTTTCTGAAAAACGGATGAAAGAATTCAGCACCGAAATGGCCGAGAAAAAAGAAGCCATCAGTACTTCGAAAACGCTGTTGAAAGAGCGTGAAGAAGACCTGGAACGCAAGAAAGGCGAGCTGGATGAAATTACCGAAGAAACAAAAATCGAAGAGGAAAAGCTGAAAGCCAAATCGGAGAAAATCGAAACGTTTATCGAGCCACGTTTGCTGACGGCTTTTAAACGTATCCGCAAAAATGCCCGCAACGGAATGGCAGTGGTAACTATTCAGCGCGATGCATGCGGCGGTTGTTTCAACAAAATTCCGCCACAACGCCAGATGGATATTGCCAACCACAAAAAAATTATTGTTTGTGAGTATTGCGGACGGATACTGGTAGATAAAGACATTAACGCGGTGAACGCAGAATAAACCGAATGTTTGAATAAAATTGAGAAGCGTGGCAACTTTTGCCGCGCTTTTTTTGTTTATCGACTAAAACACTGCTATATGAAATTTAAATATTTACTTTTTATCCTGTTATTTATCAGCAGCGGATTATTCGCTCAGAACAATCCGGACACTACTTACTGGACAGTTTCCGGTCAGGCATCACTCAACTTCAGCCAGGTATCTTTTTCACACTGGATTGGCGGAGGTAAAAACTCGGTGTCCGGGGTGGGACTGTTCAATATAAACGCCAATTACGAAAAGGCAGGAATCCATTGGGAGAATTCATTCAGATCGGGTTATGGATTGCTAAAAGAGGAAGGAAACGAGGTGACCAAAACCGACGATAAGCTGGAATTGAATTCAAAACTGGGAGTTGAAACAAACAACGAACATCTTTTATATTCCTCTTTTCTGAATTTCAGCACCCAGTTTGCCGACGGTTACAATTATCCGGATACCGACAATAAAATAAGCGGTTTCCTTGCACCGGCCTACTTAATTATTGCGGCGGGTATCGACTACCAGCCATCTGAAAAATTCTCACTGTTTGCCACGCCGCTATCAGGGAAATTCACGTTTGTTACCGATGAAGCGCTAGCGAATGCAGGAGCCTTTGGAGTGGAACCAGGTGAAAATGCCAGGGCTGAATTTGGCGCCTCTTTGAGAAGTGAACTGAAAACGCCGGTTGTGGAAAATGTGGACATGACCACTACTCTCTCCCTGTTTTCAAATTACTTAGACAATCCGGAAAACATCGATGTGAAATGGGATTTAATCCTGAACATGAAAATCAACGATTACCTGTCGGCCAATTTCATTACCAACCTGGTTTACGACCACGACATTCTGGTTCCTTTGGATGATTCAGACCGCAAAGGCCGCAGAATTCAGTTGAAACAGTTGCTGGGTGTTGGGTTGAGTTATAATTTCTAAAAAAGCTTCAGGGTTTATTCCTTCCAGTTTTTAATTCTCAGTCTATTCATTCTTGAGAAATGCCGGGTATTGTTTGTAATTAAAACATAGTCATTCTCAATGGCTATTCCGGCAATTAAAATATCGATATCATCGATGATTTTGCCAGATTGTTTAAGTGAAGAATAGATTTCAGCGGAGATTTCGGATGATTTGTTAGTGAGAGGCACCACAATATTTGCCGAAATAAAATCCTCAAAAACAGCAAGTTGTTTAAATGCATTTTTTGCAAGTAATCCACTCATTATTTCGTAATAAGTAATTATGCTAATTTCAATTGTTTCGTAATTTTCAAGATATTTTTGAAATTTATTAACTACAATCGCATCACCTTTAAAATAATAAGACAATATATCGGTATCAATTAACGCTTTATCCATTTTCCCGCCTTCTGTTACGCTGCCTTTTTTCAATCAAATTTTCAGTAAACTCCCCGAATAAATCATCATCCATATCACTCCAGGAACCCGCAAAAGAAAGATTTTTTTCTTTTTTCCCGGTTTTTGCTTCCAGTTTTGAGATAAATTCGTCAAGTTCTTTCAGCTTTTCAGTTGGTATTCGCTGAATTCTTTTTACAAGCCGGTTTCTTATTTGAGTTTCCATTTACATTATATTTTTTCAAATTTAATGAAATCCTTACAATTTTGAGAGAAGCTGCATTTTAATTGTTATTGATTCCTCTAATTCTCTACCAGCTTCCACCGGCGCCGCCACCCCCAAAGCTGCCGCCTCCGAAGCCACCGAATCCGCCGCCGCCACCAAAGTTTCCGCCACCGGACGAAAAATTGCTGAATGACCCGCGGTGCGAACCTGCGCCCGACATCATCCCCAGTGCCAGCCAGAAAGGCAGGCTTTTTCCGGGTGAATAAACCCTGCGGCGGCGTCCTCTCAAAATCGGAACAATCACAAATATAACGATGAAAAATATCAATCCCGGCACAAATCCACCACTTCGTTGGGCATAGTTTTCCTGGTAATATTCTGCGGTATATTCACCACGGGTAATGTCCATAATTACATTGATTCCGTTGACCAGCCCTTTATAATAGTTATTTTTCTGAAACTGAGGAATCATTTCAGTATCCACTACATCGCCGTTTACCACTGCATCCGGAAGCACTCCTTCCAGTCCGTAACCGGTAGCAATAAATATTTGTCCGTTTTCGTTGCCGGTTTTAGGTTTGAGCAAAACAACAATTCCGTTGTCGTTTTCACTCTGACCGACTCCCCATTTTTCACCCAGCCGAAACGCATAATCGCCTGCATCGTAGCCTTGCAAATCTTCAACTGTTACCACCAGAATTTGGGTGGAAGTTTCACGGGCAAACTGCTCCAGTTTTTGCTCCAGGCCGGCAGTCTCATTTTGTTCGAGAACTCCGGCAAAATCATTTACGAGCCGCTCCGGTGAAGGGCGTTCCGGAATTTGTGCATTTAAAAATGTAACACCCAAAAGGGCGATGGTAAGTACAATCAATCGCTTCATTTTTTACTCCTTTTCTCCGAACGATATTTCATTCGATAATTCATTCACATCATCCTTTTGATAAGGGAAATGTGCTTTTAACTGATTTCCGGCTTCCATAATTCCTTCCGAAAGCCCTTTTGTAAAATTGCCTTCTTTAAACTGATTCAGCATGTTTTCCTTAATTTCTTCCCAGAAATTTTCAGGAACTTTCTGATTTATGCCGGCATCGCCCAAAATGGCGAATTTGTGATCTTCGATGGCGAGGTAAAACAGCACTCCGTTTCGCAGTTCGGTTTTGTGCATCTCCAGCTTTTCAAAAATGTAAGCTGCACGGTCGAGCACATCTTCTTTGCAATGCTTCTCGATGTGCACCCTAACTTCGCCCGAAGTATTCAGTTCGGCAGCCCTGATGGCATTTTTTATCTGCAGTTTGTCTCCTTCAGAAAAGTATTTTCTGACACTCATTTTTTCCTTTTTTAAAATTGTACTTCAGGTGCCTGGTCTGCTCCCTGCTGTGATTGGAAATAATCTTTTTTCTCGAAACCAAACCAGCCCGAATAAACTACCTGCGGAAATTTGCGGATGTAAGCATTGTAAGTTTGGGTGACTTCGTTGAACTTCCGTCGCTCCACTGCAATCCGGTTTTCGGTACCTTCAAGTTGCGCCTGCAAATCAAGGAAATTCTGGTTGGCTTTCAAATCGGGATAGCGCTCCACAACTACCATCAACCGGCTTAAAGCAGAAGACAATCCCTGTTGTGCCTGGTTAAACTGCTCGATGGATTGTTCCGAAAGATTCTCAGGATTTACATTGACTGAAGTGGCTTTTGAACGTGCTTCAATCACACCTTCAAGGGTTTCCTGTTCGTGTTCGGCGTAACCTTTTACGGTATTCACCAGGTTGGGAATCAAATCGGCACGCCGCTGGTACACATTCTCTACCTGCGACCATTGTGCTGTAACCTGTTCTTCCATATCAACCATTTTGTTGTAGCCACAACCCGAAAATAAAAATCCGCTGACGATTGCCAGCAGTATAACATTTATTCGTCTCATAATTTATCCTCTTTTTTATTCAATTTTGCAAATATTCATAAAATGTGTGAAATATCATCCCGTTTTTCGGGGAAAGGGGCTAATTTGCCGTTGGATTCCATCTATCAAAAGACAAGCCAAATTATAAACTATGGCATTAGAAAAATTTAAATTGCTGATACAGGAAGGAATACCCGAAAAACTTCCGGCCCCAAAACCTTTCGATACATCTGTAAACCATGCTCCAAAGCGAAAAGATATTCTGAACCGGAAAGAAAAAATTCTGGCGGTCAAAAATGCGCTTCGTTATTTCCCTGAGAAATTTCACGCCATTTTGGCACCTGAATTCCGTGATGAGCTGGAAAAATACGGACGGGTGTACATGTACCGGTTCCGGCCGGATTATAAAATGTACGCCCGCCCAATTGATGAGTACCCTGCCCAATCGAAGCAGGCAGCATCCATTATGCTGATGATTCAGAATAACCTCGACCCGGCGGTGGCGCAGCACCCGCACGAGCTGATTACCTACGGCGGAAACGGGGCGGTTTTTCAAAACTGGGCGCAGTACCGGCTCACCATGAAATACCTGGCCGAAATGACCGGCAACCAAACGCTGGCCATGTATTCCGGCCATCCGATGGGACTGTTTCCCTCCCACCCCGATGCACCGAGGGTAGTTGTAACCAATGGCATGATGATTCCGAACTATTCCTCGCGCGACGAGTATGAAAAATTCAATGCGCTGGGTGTAACGCAATACGGACAAATGACTGCCGGTTCATACATGTACATCGGCCCGCAGGGAATTGTACACGGAACAACCATCACGCTGTTGAATGCTTCCCGGATAAAATCGACAGGAGGGATAGCGGGAAAGTTATTTGTTTCGAGCGGAATGGGCGGAATGTCGGGCGCGCAAACCAAGGCGGCCGTAATTGCCGGACTGGTGGCAGTTGTGGCTGAAATCAACCCGCAGGCACTGGAAAAACGCCACAAACAAGGCTGGGTAGATGAAGTGTATGCTGATTTGGATGAACTGATTCAGCGAATCCTGGAGGCTCAGAAAAACAAAGAAGCCGTTTCGATGGGATACCAGGGAAACATTGTTGATTTATGGGAAAAACTGGCTGAGAAAAATATCAGGGTTGATTTGGGCTCCGACCAGACCTCGCTGCACAATCCGTTTGCAGGTGGCTACTACCCGGCCGGATTATCGTTTGATGAAGCCAATGAAATGATGGTCTCCCACCCCGAACTTTTCAGGGAGAAAGTGTATGACTCATTAAAACGGCAGGTCAGCGCCATCAATAAATTAACCGAAAAAGGCATGTATTTCTGGGACTACGGCAATGCCTTTTTGCTGGAGGCAAGTCGTGCCGGGGCTGATATTTTCACCAGCGATGGCGAATTCCGCTATCCATCGTATGTGCAGAACATTATGGGTCCGCTGTTTTTCGATTACGGATTCGGTCCGTTCCGGTGGGTTTGTACATCAGGGAAGTCGGAAGATTTGGAAAAGACCGACGAAATTGCAGCAATGATACTGAAAGAACTGGCCGAAGCTGCCCCGGCAGAAATCCAGCAGCAAATGACCGACAATGTGCACTGGATTCGCGAAGCCGGAAAAAACAGACTGGTGGTAGGTTCACAGGCGCGCATTCTTTATGCCGACTGCAACGGACGGACACTGATTGCCAAAGCATTTAACGATGCCATCAGCAAAGGAATTATTTCTGCCCCGATTGTTTTGGGGCGTGATCACCACGATGTTTCGGG
>DATFJO010000196.1:0-2293 GCA_035269145.1 Tangfeifania sp.
TTTTTGGTTTTACTTCCAGCATTTTTTCTTTTATTTCATTTGAATAAGCTGTTATCGCTCCTTTGAAATAAGTAGAACTGCCGGATACAGATGTGATTAAATGTGAAATATAACCGCCGGTGCAACTCTCTGCAACGGAAAGAGTTTTTCCTTTTTCTTTTAGAAGGTTTCCAATTACGCCAGCCAGCGTATCGGTATCGTACCCAAAAATATTGTCAGGAATAATTATTCTAAGTTTTTCAATTTCCGATTCAACTTGTTTTTTCAGCAGAGTTTTTTCTTTCCCCATTGCCGAAAGCCGCAACCTGACTGCCATTGGATTGGGCAGGTAAGCCAGCTTCACATTTTCAGGAAGCGCGTCTTCCCATTTTTCAATTTTTTGAGCCAGCATCGATTCGGGCAGTCCCTGGGTTAAAACTGTTTTGTGGTAAATGGCTTTTGTTTTGCCGTTGTTTTCCAGCCGCGGTAAAATTTCATTTTCAACCAGATTTTTCATTTCAAAAGGAACACCCGGCACCGATACGAAAATGGTATCATTTTTTTCGAACCACATTCCCGGAGCTGTGCCCGCAGTGTTTGGAATAACCGTGCAATTTTCAGGAACCATCGCCTGATCGCGGTTTAGCTTATTCAAATCGATATTGCGGTTTTTGAAACGCTGTTTAATGTGCTCAAAAGTCGGCTCATGAAAAACCAGTTTGGTATCGAAATATTCACACAGCACTTTCTTGGTAATATCGTCTTTTGTGGGACCCAATCCTCCAGTCAAAATGACCAGATCTACCATTTCTTCAGCCTTTTGAAGAGCTTCCAAAATATGTTTTTTATCATCGTGAACCGAAGTAATCTGGTATATTTCAATTCCGTTTCGATTGAATTGTTCAGCAATCCACGCTGAATTGGTATCGACAATTTGACCAATTAAAATTTCATCGCCAATGGTAATTATTTCAGATTTCATGTTGTATCTTAAAAATTATTTTTACGAAATGTGTATTTAGCAGGATAGCTTATCAACATGGATTCATTCTTCCATTAAATGTATTAATTCCTCAATATAGGATTGCGCTGAAGCGATCATAGGTATGACATCTTCCTCTGTCAGACTAAAAAGATCATCGTAATCACCAGTTTGCCTGAGTTCATATAACTGAGAATAGAATTTACCTGCGTCTTTTGAAACTATCCCTTTTTTTATGAAATGTAATCCGAGAAGATGAATGATTCCCCGATGAGTTTGGGCTGTGTACTTATTTTTAATGAGAAGGGCACTTGTAACATAGTAACATGCATAATACAGCCTGTTTGCAACGGCATTCCAATATCCCAAGGTAGCAATTCCTTTAGGCTCATCAAGCGTATCTTTACTTTTCTGAATCCGAAAAGCTACAATAGCATGTCTTTCATCTTCTGATAAACTCATAAAATAACCGCCTCTCTTTCAACATTTTTATAAAATGGGGTAAAACTGCGTTTTTTCCACTCAGCTTTTGAATAGAGTTTTACTGAAAATTGTTCCTCTGTTTCCCAGCCCAATTCATAAATGGGATATGAAACTAATTCATAGTCTGCCGGCTCAATTTTTGGCTTATCTAATATTACAAGTAAATCCCAGTCTGAATCGTATTTTGCATCTCCCCTTGCACGTGAACCATAAAGTAAAACGCGTGCATCAGGTGCAACGCTTTTCAGTATGCTTTTTACTTTCTTTAATATTTTTTCTTTATTCTTTTCCACTACTACTCAAAGATATAAAATTTCATAGAAGTGCCAGTAATCACATTATTTCAAACAATCAAAGTTTTCAGCAAATATTAATGATCAATTTGCCTGATTTTGATTATTCAAACTTTCTCAAATGCCTCAATCGCTTTAACAGCGGAGGATGTGAATAGTTGAAAAACACATACCGCGGATGCGGTGTCAGGTTGCTCAGATTTTTCACAGACAGTTTTTTCAGGGCTGAAGCGAGTGCTTCGGGTTTGTAATTTTTAGCGGCAAATGCATCGGCCTGGTATTCATTTTTACGTGAAAGCATGTTCATAAAAATTCCCAAAACAAACGAAACCGGCGAATATAAAATTCCAAAAGCAATCAGCCCGATATGAAAATTGGGTTCCTCCACTCCAAGTGCGCGGCTCAATTCCGGACTGTCAATCAGCAATGAAAAAATGAAAAGCACAATCCCGGTTTGGATCAGCGAAATGATCAAACCTTGTATGATGTGGTTCTTTTTATAATGCCCGATTTCGTGGGCCAGAACAGCCACCAGTTCATCGGTTTCCATGTCGTT
>DATFJO010000197.1:0-9393 GCA_035269145.1 Tangfeifania sp.
AATTTCCTTTCTGTTGTGCACGATATCGCCAAGGCAATACAACTGCTCTTCCTGCTCCAGTTTTTCTTCGGCAGTTTGAATCGCTTTTATCACCCCAAAACAAAATCCGGATCGTTTGTCGATTTCAATCCTCATTTTCCCCCAATAATTTCTTTTGCCTTGTTTAATGCCCACTCCAACTGTTCATCACGATTAAGGTTGCTGTTATCCAGAACAATTGCGTCATCAGCCTTTTTCAACGGACTTGCTTCACGCGTAGAATCTATGTTGTCGCGTTCTTCCACATTTGCCAGAATTTCATCAAAATCTACTTTAACGCCTTTTTCCTGTAGCTCGACAAATCTTCGTTGTGCCCTGATTTCAGGCGAGGCGGTCATGAAAATTTTTAGCTCCGCATCCGGAAAAACAACAGTCCCAATGTCACGGCCGTCCATCACAATTCCTTTATCTTTTCCGTTTTCGCGCTGTTGTTTTACCATTTCTTTGCGTACTTCCGGAATTGTACTAATGGGACTTACATTGTTCGAGACTTCAGTTCGCCGAATTTCGTCTTCAATGTTTTCCTCGTTTAAAAAGGTGATATTTTTTTCGGTTTTAGAATCCCATTCAAAAGTGATTTTAACTTCCTCTATCCGTTCAATCAGCTCTTCTTTATTCAGTATTTCGCGGTTAACAATCAAACCGTTTCGCAGGGCAAACAGCGTTACAGCACGGTACATGGCGCCGCTGTCAATATAAATATATTCCAACTCGCGTGCCAGCGATTTTGCCAGTGTGCTTTTTCCACACGATGAGTGTCCGTCGATGGCAATGGTTATGTTTTTATTAGTCATTTTCCTGATGGATTTTAAGCAAAGATAAGGGATTTTCAAAACCGGACAGCAGTTATCCTGGATCAGAAATCATTTAAATTAATTGCCAGGGAAAATAGGTTGGATGAACCTGCCAGGTGAAAACGCGATGTGGCAAAATCGAGTCGGAAACGTTTGATTTTTATTCCGAATCCGGCTGAAAAACCAACTGTTGAAAGCCGATCTTCAAACTTCAGTTCCTGGCGCCGCTGGTAATTGTAGCCTGCCCTCAATGTAAAGTTATCGGACGGCAAAATTTCGATTCCCAAAACCACATGGCGCATAAACTGCTTCCCAAAACTTTCGTTGCGTTCATACATATTTTCGAGGCTGGTCTCCTCTTCATCAAAATAAGATAAATCCCATTGATTGAGATGATGCAGTGTAAGTGAAAGTATGACCGGTGCATATTTCAACCGGCTGCTGATTCCGGCCTGTAAATCGAACGGCACCGGTTCGCGGCTGCCATCCTGATAATATGTTGTAATTTGTCCGCCAATATTCCGTGCAACCATGGCAACATGTGTCAGGCTGTCTTTACTGCTGAAGTTGACTCCCAAATCGGCTGCGATTCCAAAAGATCGATAACTTTCGAATACTGAAAAAATGGGTTTCAGGTTGGCTCCGTAACTCAGGCGTTTGTAATGACCGGAGTAAATCATATTCAGCGCATACTCGGCAGCGGTAAAATAGTTGCCGGTTAATTCTCCGGTTTCGCTGGCTTCCTTAAAATCGCCGTAATTGATGTAGTGCATGCCCAGGCCAAAATTTCCGATTCCCTCAAAATGCCTGGCATACGAAGCGTATCCGTAATTGATATCTGCAAAATAGTTGATATAATTCACCAGCAGGTTGTTGTTCATGCCCCGGTGCAAAAGTGCCGGATTGTGAAATGGCAGATTCAGGTCAGCCGTATCGGTGAGCGCCACCTGGGTGCCACCGAGCGCTGCCACCCGGGCCGAATTTGTCAGCTCTAAAAACTGGTAGGTGGATTCGCCTCCAATCTGGGCTTTCCCGGCAAAAACCGCCAACATAAAATATATAATGAAGAGTATCTTCCTGCTCATTCGTTTATTGTATATCCGATAAAACGCCAAATGTAGGGAAATATTACCTAATCCCGGGCATTCCTTTTATAACCGATTTGTCTTCTTGATTTTGATTTTTCGTGCTTTTCAATTAACTCGTCCAAATAAGTAAAAACCAACTCAATGTTTTTGTCCTGATTTGCAATTTTTTTCTTTATCTCTTCGATTTCAAGTTTTATTCCTAAATTTTCTGTCAACATCTCACGAATTTTGGTAAATATTCGCATAATCTGAATATTTACATTAATAGCTTTATCACTGTTTAAAACACTTGAAAGCATCAAAACTCCATGTTCTGTAAATACATTTGGTGGTTTGCGCCTGCCTCCCCAACTTGATGTCGCAAATTGCGATTTCAAATTTTCGTATTCAATTTCTGTTAGTTGAAACATAAAATCCTCCGGAAATCTTGAAATATTTCTTTTTACCTGCTCATTTAATCTTCTTGTTTCAACCCCGTACAGTTCTGCAAGGTCGTTATCAAGCATAACTTTTTGTTCTCTGATGAAAAATATTTTACTCATAATTACTTCATCAGGAAGCATTGGGCTTTCATTTTTATCTTTGTGCATAGTTTCTTTTGAAAGCTGTTAAATTAAGAATTCTTTTTCAGCTCTTCAAAAATCTCAAAAACCACCGGGCAGGTTTCGCAGTTTTTGTGTGATAAATTCAGGATTTGAATAAACCGTTTGCGGTCGGTGTGCGGGTAATCGCGGCAGGCTTTGGGACGGCTTTCGTAAACCATGCAATAATTGTCAGGCATTAAAAACGGACAGGGATGATCTTTGAAAACAAAATCGTTATCCTCATCTGTTACCACATACTGTTCGATAAACGTAGCAGGTTTTATTTTGAAATGTTTGGCCAGTCGATCAATATCTTTTTCAATCAACCGCGGCCCGATGGTTTTGCAGCAGTTGGCACAGTCGAGGCAGTCAAATTCAGCAAAAGCCTCATCATGCATTTCATGAACGACTGCATCGAGATTTTTTGGCTTTCTTTTTTTCAGCTTTTTGATAAGCGCTGAGGTTTCCGCCCGGTTTTTGCCGGTCAGCTCCTTTAGTTCATCAGGCGATTTGTATTCCACTTTTTTCATTTCCGGTGAATTTCAATGGCTTTATGTCCTTTCCTGCGCCGGCGTTTGGCCTGTGCCAGAAAAAGCCCTGTAATTACGATAATTATTCCGGTAATTTTCTGCAAATCCATGCTTTCATTCAACACAAAAAATGAAGTAACGGCCACAAAAACCGGTATCAGGTTGATAAACGTATTGGCACGGTTCATTCCCAGCCTGCGCACACTTTGTGTGAAAAATACGAAGGCCAGTGTTGAAGAAAAAACAGCGAGCAGAACAATGGCGCGGAAAGCCTGCGGATGAAAAGGTGTATGTATAAAATCTTTTAAATCGACAAACAACCACACCGGCAGGAAAAGTCCGATTCCAATGAGGTTTTGATAAGCAATGATGGTAATAGTATTGTAACGCGCCGCCACATTTTTCAGCACAATGGAATAGGCAATGGCTGCAAAAACCGCAATAAATTCAAGCCCCACGCCGAGCGGTGATGCTTCGAAACGCCCCGACTGGTCGAGCACTACCAGACCGACCCCAATAAACGAAAAGAAAAATCCGACGATATTCATCAGACGCACCTGCTCGCGGTAAAAATACCATGCGAAAATGGGTGTTAAAAGAGGAATGGTGGCCACAATAACAGCAGCAACAGTAGAAGAAACATATTTCAGACCGTAACTTTCGCCCAAAAAATAGAGAAAGGGCTCAAAAAACGACATCAGAAAAAACAAACCAAGATCTTTTTTGGTTGGTTTTTGCAACCGTTTCATTGCCCACCCAATGGCAATTATTAGTATTGCTGAAATTATTAGCCGAAATAAAACAACGGTAATCGGGTTGTAGGCCAGGTAAGCAATTTTAAACCATACAAACGAAAAGCTCCAAAAAAATGCAGCTCCCAATGCTGAACCAAACGCCAGTAAATCCTTTTTATTCATACCACCAATTAAGCGGCACAAAAATAACTTTTTAAGTCAGAATTATGAAGAAAGCCGGACCTTTGGCTTCCCGGGTTTTTGAATGAGATGGAAAAGAGTGTAGGTGAGAGTGGCCAGCAAAATTCCGTAAATATTGGCATCGAGGCCAAACGGAAGTTCCAGCCCGCTTAATATAAGCGACAATGTTACGGCTCCACCGATTATCATTGCCCAAAACGCCCCGGAAGAACTTCTGTTTTTCAAAAAAATACCGGCCAGCACAGGAATAAACAATCCGGAAACCATAAATGAATAGGAATGCAACATTAACTCAAGCACGTTGGGAACTTTCCAGGCAATAAACAATGCAATAACACCCAGCAGAAGCGTAATACCCTGCGAGAGCAACATAATCTTACCTGAATTATGTTTTTTCAAAATGTCAGTAATCAGGTTTCCTGAAGATGCCATTAAACAACTGTCGGCTGTAGACATGATTGCAGAAAAGTAGGCCGACAAAATAAGCCCCGTTAAACCGACGGGCAAGATTGTTCGCAACAAAATGGGAAGTCCCATCTCCGGATCCATCACCGCACCGAATTCAGCGCTGATTATTCCATTCTCAAATGCTGTTTTGGCAAACAATCCAAGTATCACACCGGTAAAAGCCATCACCGGGTATTCAAAAAGCCCGGCCACAAACCAGGCACGCTGGGCAGTTTTTTTGTTGCCGGCTGCATAAATGCGCTGGTAAAGTGTCATCCCGATAAACCAAATAGGTACGATGGTAACAAACCAATTAACAATTTGCTGCCATGAAACGGCAGTCAGATCGAAATAAGAATCGGGCAAAGTTGTTTGCAGGGTTTCCCAGCCGCCGATCCCGAAAAAAGCAACCGGCAGACCGACAAAAACGAGTCCGCCCATCAGTAAAATCCACTGAAAGGTGTCGGTATAAATTACGGCTTTAATTCCGCCAACCGAGGTATAAACCACTGCAATAATTCCCATCAGTATGAGGGCATTTTGCAGCGAAATATTGGGAAAAGTTGCTGAAGCGAGTTTGGCGCCGGCCAAAATCTGCGAACTGGTAAAACCAAGGTAGCCGATTGCCGATATTAACCCGGCAATTAAAGCCACCCGCCCATTATAAAGTTTCTCTAAAAACTGGGGAAACGACAAAAAATTATGTTTCGCCGCCAGGTGTGAAACTTTCGGAATAAGCAACACAGCGCTAAGCCATGCGCCGATTAAACCGGTAAAAAGCAGCCATGTTCCTGAGAGTCCCATGATAAACCCAAGACCCCCTAAACCAATGGAAAAACCGCCTCCCACATCGGTTGCCACTACTGACAAACCAATGTGGAAAGCGCCCATTTTGCGTCCTCCCACAAAATAATCGTCGGCCGACCGGTTTTTACGCATAAAGTAAAAACCGATACCCAACATCAATGTCAGGTACACGCCAAAGATCAGGTAATCGATCCAGTGCATTGAATTATTTTGAATCGGAATTTAATTCGTATTGTAAAGGCGGGTCGGAATATTTTACAACTCCTTTTGACAGCAACTGGTTAATGTGCTCCAACCCTTTTGTGTAGGATAATCTAAGTTCCTTTACTACTTCGCCCAGGAAACTGGGTCCGTTCTCATCCAAAAACTGAACAATTTTTTTCTCGGTTTTATCTTTCATTTTAGTCATATACGATTTAAAACCGGTTTTGCTAACCCTGAGGCTTCATGCTGTCCGGCACATCTTTCCCTTCTTCGTAGGCCAAAAAGCGCTGGCAGTTGTACCACCCTTTTTTGCCCCGGTTGCAAAACACATTTCTTACAAGAAATATCGGTTTTTCTATTTCCTTATTTTCATCCTGATATACTGTACACTCTCCGGCATATTTACACAGTTTTCCTAAATGCATATATTATAGTCGTTTGTAGTAGATATTCATACTCTCTATACTTCCCCCGATATTGGTATTTTTAACCAAAGTACCTGTGTATTTATAACCTGCTTTTAAAAAAGTTTTATTCATACCCAGTTCTCCCAACCGGGCGATAGTATATACTGTTTTTATCCCTGTTATTTTCATCTCTTTTTCCATAAAATGCAGAAGTTTCAGCGCAAGGCCTCTCCCCCTGAATTCAGGAAGCACGGCAAAATCAGTCATTTCGGCGTTTTTATTCAGGATGTCGATTTCGGCGGTTGAAATCCCCATTAAATCGTCACCGTCCCAAATGCCGTAATACCTTGAATCATCGCCTTCCATGGTTTCAGAAATATAATCGGCATCGTGAACCGGAAACGGATAGGTTTCGAAAACACGTTTAAATACTTCAGTTACGGGTTTAACATCGGAATGATTTAAAACGGCATGCCTGTATTTTTCCAATTCCCTGCCGGCATCGTCTTCCGAATAAGAAAAAGAATTCAGCAACTCATTAAAACGTTCCACTTTTTCTATTGGAATTCGTCTGCGTTCGTCATCGAAAAATTTGGCAACCATAATACAGTCGGCTTTGCCATCGTAAAATTCCGGCACGAATGCTTCAATTTCATAGCCGTTCAGCATAAACTCAGGCAGTGCATCGGAATGTATTTTTGCAAAAATTTTTGTGTAGCCGTTCTCGGCAGCCAGGTCATCCAGTTTGGGAATAATTGAGGCTGCCTCGTTGTGGGCCAGGTTCAGCAAATAAATACGGTTATTAAATTTTCCGTGATGTATTATTGAGTTGCCAATTGTTTCTGTTTTATCCAGCGTCGTCTTCTCTTCTGTTATGTCGCTCATTGTTATCTGGTATTAATGAAATGGTTGAATCGTAATCTGATAATAATTTCTCTATTCCAATAGCTTTTTGCTCATCCGGTTCATTCAGTTTTAAATCGAGGTTGCAATTTTCGCAATCCCGGTCGCAGAATTTCGATTCGTAGCTTTCCGGTTCGTTGTATGCTGTAATTATTCCCTCGTAATTTCGTAGTACTACTTTGTTGGTCGACCATGATACAATATAATTGGGCATTACCGGAATTTTGCCTCCGCCGCCGGGTGCATCAATTACATAAGTTGGCACAGCAAACCCGGAGGTGTGTCCAATCAGGCTTTCCATAATTTCAATCCCTTTTCCTACCGGTGTTCTGAAGTGCGCCAGTCCTTCAGAAAGATCGCACTGATACATATAATATGGCCGCACACGGTTTTGCACCAACTTGTGCACCAGGTTTTTCATAATTCGCGGACAATCATTTACATCGGCCAGAAGTACGGATTGATTTCCGAGTGGAAATCCGGCATCGGCCAGCATGCTCAATGCTTCACGCGATGAAGATGTAATCTCGCGCGGATGATTGAAATGAGTGTTGATCCAAACGGGCTGGTATTTTTTCAGCACATTTAAAAGTTTTTCGGTAATCCGGTAAGGAAGTACCACCGGCATACGTGTTCCAATCCTGACGATTTCGACATGCGGAATGGCCGTAATTTCAGAAAGCAGCCAATCCAGGTAACTGTCTGAAAGCATCAGCGGATCACCGCCTGAAAGCAATACATCGCGCACCTGCGGTGTATTTTTAATGTATTCAATTCCTTTTTTCAATTGATCTTTGCTTGGAATCGAATCCACATCTCCCACTTTTCTTTTCCGGGTACAGTGCCTGCAGTACATTGAACACACGTTACTTACATGAAACAGCACCCTGTCGGGGTAACGGTGGGTAATTCCTTCCACCGGGCTGTCGGTATCCTCAGAAAGTGGATCTTCCAAATCTGTTTTCAAAACCGTCAGTTCATGAATGTTGGCAAAAGCTTGTTTGTATACCGGATCGTTTTCATAATTCTCGGTATCGATTAATGATAGATAATAAGGTGTTATTGACAAAGGAAACCTGCTTACCGTGGTTTCCATCAGTTTTTTTTGTTCTTCCGGAAATTTAATCCCGGTTAACAGTTCGAATTTCTCAATTGAGTTAATCGAATGTTTTAATTGCCACTTCCAATCCTTCCAGTTCGAAATGTTACTTTCCGGTTTAATTCTACGGGCAATCTCTTGTTGCGCATCATTAAATATTTCCATAAAAATTGTTTCTGTGCGAACAAAAGTAGTTAAATTATTTTATATGCCCAATGTGCAGAATATGCGACAACCGGCCAACCACGGGCATAACAGCCTATATTACAACAATATGATAAAATGAAAGAAAAACTTATGAAGGAGATTTTAACGTTGAATTAATCTGAAATAGTTTTTACAGAAAACATTTTCAGAATTTTGATTTATTGGAATCTTCCAGTGTATCGTCATTGGAAATCAGTGGAAAAGCTTCCACGTCATCTATTTCAAGAATATTTACCAGCAGTTCGAGACTGCTTTTTATGTTCTCAAGTGTTGAATTATCGAGTTTAATCATTTTTTCGGAGAGGCGCTCGTGAAGCAATGAGGGCATTTTTTGCATTAACTGGTCGCCCTTTGAAGTAAGCGCAATTGTTACCACCCTTTTGTCTCCCGATTTCGGAAGACGTGCCACTAATCCTTTATTTTCCAGTCGGTTTATAATGCCGCTGGCTGTACTTGCATTGAGGTTCAAAAATTTACGGATTTCGCCCTGCCCGGCCTGGTAATTTACTGAATTGCGTAAATACTGCAAGCACAATACCTGCGGAATACTGACTCCGTATTCTTTCTGAATTTTTTTTGATTCCAGGTTTATTGAACGAACAATTTTCCGGATTTTGATCAAAATTTCCGTAGATTCCATACAAAAAAGTTACAGCCGCCAAAGTTACAATTATTTTTTTCATGAATTTTCTTCATAAAAGCCAGCCAGGCAACCCGGGTCAAAATTAGTTTTTATGCAAAAAGAATTTCAGAGTGTTTATTTTACAAAAAGATTTAAATAAATTTGAAACAAATTTTTAAAAATCACAAAAACTAAATGAAATGATTAGAAAAGGAACAATCAGAATTTTATTATTTGCAGGAATAGCGGCACTGCTTTCGCAGGCTTTTATGAGCTGCACTCCGCAACCGGAAGAGAAATTTATCGGGTTGCAGTTGTATTCTGTTCGTGAGGCGATGAATGAAGATGCCAAAGGAACAGTTGCCAAAGTTGGTGAAATGGGTTATAATTTTGTAGAAGCGGCTGGTTATAACAGCGGTCAGTTCTATGGCATGTCTCCCATGGAATTCAAAGAACTCTGTGAAACCAATAATTTAATGTTTTACGGTTCACATACCGGCCAGGATGTGCCCGATTCAGCCAACTGGAATCAAACAATGGAATGGTGGGATCAGGCTATTGCGGCCCATAAAGAAGCCGGGGTAAAATGGATTGTACAACCCTGGATGGGACAAACCGGATACGAAAGCAAGGAAGGTTTGGAACGTTACTGTGAATATTTCAATGAGGTAGGTGCAAAATGTAACGAAGCAGGCATTCGTTTCGGTTACCATAACCACGCAAATGA
>DATFJO010000198.1:0-2348 GCA_035269145.1 Tangfeifania sp.
CGGAAGTAAAAAGATGTGGCGATATTGTAAAAGGATTGATGGATTTTTCACGCCAGGATCAGGAAGATTTCAAAAACAGCCGGTTGCATCCGGTATTGATCGAAACCGCAGAGCTGATTGAGCACCAGATGAAAATGAAAAATATTAATTTTTATACTGATTTTACAGCGCAGAGCGATTGGATTTTCTGCAACGAAAATCAGATAAAGCAAGTATGCCTGGCTTTGCTGGTAAATGCATCGGAAGCAGTAACCGAAAATGGAGAAATCGTTATGAAAACCAGTAATCCGGATGAGGAACATATAAAAGTCGACATCATCGATAATGGTGTTGGAATTGCACAGGAAGACATTCCGCACATTTTTCAGCCTTTTTTCTCAACAAAGCAGGGTACAAGTGGGATAGGACTGGGACTTGCAATTGTTCACGGCATTGTACAAAGTCATAAGGGACATCTCGATGTAAAATCGGAACCCGGGAAAGGCACTACCATGTCGATGATTTTAAATTTGGTCAAAAATTAATTTTTAGCTCATGTCAACAAATATTTCTCTCTTGATTGTAGATGATGAAGAATCGGTTCGCGATTCGTTATACAACTGGTTTGTAGAAGACGGATTCGAAGTAAGCTGTGCCGCCGATGCAAAAGAAGCGCTTTCGATGCTCGAATCCGAAAGTTTCGACATTATTCTGGCCGATATAAAAATGCCGGGCATGGACGGAATGGAAATGCATCGCCGCATAAAATCGCTGAACCCGGAGTCCATTGTGATAATCATGACTGCTTTTGCATCAGTGGAAACAGCGGTTCAGGCCCTGAAAGACGGAGCTTACGATTACATCACCAAACCGTTTGACCCCGATGATTTATCGCATCTGATACGGAATGCGGCCAATCAAATTGAAATTAAAAGTGAAAACGAGGCGCTGAAAAACCGGATTGTCAGCCTCGAAAACATCGATGATATTATTGGCAGCAGCGATGCCATGATGAATGTGCTGAAAGAAGTGGAAAGTGTTTCGCAATCCAATTCATCGGTGATCATCACAGGTGAAAGCGGCACCGGAAAAGAGCTGATTGCACGGGCCATTCATTCCAATTCTTCGCGGAAATATTTCCCGCTGATTACGGTGCATTGCGGTGCTTTGTCCGAAGATTTGCTCGAGAGTGAATTGTTTGGTCATGAAAAAGGCGCGTTTACCGGGGCCATGTTTAACCGGAAAGGAAGGTTTGAAATGGCTGACGGAGGAACGATTTTTTTGGACGAAATAGGTACCATTTCCGGTAAAATGCAGATTGAACTGTTGCGTGTGCTCGAATCGAAAAAATTTGTGCGTGTGGGTGGAAACAAAGAGATAAAATCGGATTTCAGGGTGATTTGTGCCACCAACCGCGATTTGAAAAAAATGGTGGAAGAGGGAACTTTCAGGGAAGACCTTTACTACCGGTTGAATGTGGTTAATATCAGAATTCCGCCGCTGCGCGAACGAACCGGCGACATTCCCATGCTGGTGGATCACTTCATCAAAAAATACTGCACCTCCATGAGCCGCGATGTGATTTCAATAGAGCCGGCAGCTTTGAAAAGGCTGGAACAGTATGATTTTCCGGGCAATGTTCGGGAGCTGGAAAACATGATTGAGCGTGCCATTGTGGTGGGTAACGGCAAGGAAATCAGGCTGAAAGATTTGCCGCTTAAAACTTCGGCGCCGGCCGATCCGGCTGAAAGCCTGCAGGAACTGGAGAAAAAACATATTCTAAGTACCCTGAATAAATTCGACTGGAACATCAGCCGCACAGCAAAAGTGCTGAAAGTTGACAGGGTGACGCTTTACAATAAAATCAAAAAATATAACCTGAAAAAACCAAAAGGAAAAGACTAAACAGGAACGCTTGAATTCATCAGTTTTTAATTTGGATGTAAACAATCACTTTTGGACAAACAAAAAATAGTATTGATATCCTTTGGGCGGTTCGAGCTTGGTTTTTTTCAACGGCTGGCTGCTGCCATTCAATCGGAATTGGGTATTCCGGTTGAAACGGCTATTGATTACAGCGATTTGAATAATTTTTACGATCCTGCCCGCCGGCAATACGATGGAAATAAACTCATAAAATACATTCATGCTGAATACAATAACGATGCAATAAAAACAATCGGGCTTTTCCGTGTCGATCTGTTCATCCCCATTTTGACTTATATTTTCGGGCAGGCAATATTTAAAGGAAACGTGGGCGTTGTTTCACTTTTCAGGTTGAAGAATGAGCTTTACGGATTAAAAAGAAATGACAACCTGCTTTTTGAACGTTTTCTGAAGGAAATTATTCACGAACTGGGACATACTTT
>DATFJO010000199.1:0-11321 GCA_035269145.1 Tangfeifania sp.
TTCAGGAAAAATTTGGTGATAAACTGGCAGGAAAAATTGAGGTGGAGTATGTGTTCCAGGAACTCGACAACCTGCCCCATGGTTTTTCGCTGCCCGAAGGCCGCGAAAAACCATGGGGAACCGCTCATGCAATTCTTGTTGCCAAAAATGTAATTAACGAACCTTTTTGCGCACTGAATGCTGACGATTTTTACGGTTTTAATGCCTATAAAGTGATGGCTGATTTTCTGAAGCAATCAGCAAACCCGAATGAATATTCAATGGTGGGCTATAAACTTAATAACACACTTTCCGATTATGGTTCGGTTTCGAGAGGCATTTGCCAGGTGAACAAAAATGACGAACTGGAATCGATTGTGGAAACAAAAAAAATATTTAAAAAAGGAGATAAAATCATTTCGGAAGAGCCTGATGGAAGCGAGAAGGAACTTACCGGCAACGAAACAGTTTCAATGAATATATGGGGATTCAAAACATCCATCTTCCCTGTTCTCGAAGAAAAATTCACCCAATTTCTGAGAACTGAAATCGACAAACCAAAATCGGAAATGTACATTCCATCGGTTGTTTTTGAAATGATTGACGAAGGAAAAGCAACCGTGAAAGTGCTGAAAACCGATTCGCCCTGGTTTGGAGTCACCTATAAAGAAGACAAACCTGCTGTGGTAAATAAAATAAAATCGTTGATTGAAAAGGGGGATTACCCATCTGAAATATTAAAATAACCATGAGTATTGACCTGAATAGAATTGCCGGCCGGTTTCAACTGGAGGGAAACGTAAAAAAAGTAAAACCACTTGGCGAAGGCTTTATAAATGACACATTTATTATAACCACTGAAGGAGATTCACCCAATTACATCCTTCAGCGAAAAAACAAGAAAATATTTTCTCCGATTCCCGCCATGATGGAGAACATTCAAAAAGTGTGTTTGCACATTAAAGCGAAAGTTGAAAAAAGTGGTGGCGACCCGATGCGGGAAGCCATGACAATTATTCCGGCAAACGACGGAAAGTTGTATTTTTTAGATGAAGAAGAAGAATACTGGGCGGTTAGTTTGTTCATTGACGACACAATTGCTTACGAAGCTGCTGAAACTCCTGAACTGGCATACGCCGGCGGAAAGGGAATTGGCAAATTTCAGTCGCAGGTTTCTGATTTAACAGAACCGTTAACCGATATTTTACCGGGGTTTCACAATATTCGTGTTCGTTTTGAACAATGGGACGATGTGTTGAAACGCGATCCGGCAGGACGAAAAATCAAAGTTGCCAAAGAAATTGACTGGATTGAAAGCCGCAGGGATGAAATGCTGAATTTCTGGAAACTGGTGGAAGATGGTACAATCCCAACACGGGTCACTCATAACGATACAAAAATCAACAACATTCTTTTTGATAAAAACGGCGATGTACTTTGTGTCATCGATTTGGATACCGTATTAAACAGCACTGTTCTGAATGACTTTGGCGATGCAATGCGCTCTTACACCAACACCGGCAAAGAAGATGATGATAACCTTGACAATGTTTCGATGGATATGGAAATTTTCAGGACCTTTACAAAAGGTTACCTCGAAGAAGCTACATCATTCCTGACAGAAAAAGAGTTGGAATACCTGGCTTTTTCGGCCAAATACATTACCTACGAGCAGGTGTTGCGGTTTTTGATGGATTACATCGATGGCGACAATTATTACAAAATAAAATCGGAAAATCACAACCTGGTGCGTACGCATGCACAATACAAACTGCTAACCAGCATGGAAGAACAGTTTGAAGCAATGAATGCAGCGGTTCGTGAAATGGCGCAGTAAATTCGTTACAGGTGCACAGTTTGGGCCACCACCGGTTGTTCTAAAAACAGGGCTGCTTTTTCCTCAAAATTGGCAGCGTATTCTGTAGTCTGAAACTCAACAATTCCGGATTTTGATGTTTTCGCATCAATTTCGGGGTGCCGCTCCAGGTAATCGACAAGTTTTTCCGCAACAACGGCACCTTGTTCCAAAATGCGAATGTTTCCCGGAACATATTTTTTTATGACATTCCGCAACAACGGGTAGTGGGTGCAGCCGAGAATCAGGGTATCCAGCTTATCATCTTTTTGAAGAATATTCTGAATATTTTTCTGAACAAAATAGTCGGCGCCTTCATTTTCAATTTCATTGTTCTCAACCAGCGGCACCCACATCGGACAAGCCTCCTGAACGGTGGATTTCACTTTTCCACCCGACCATTTTTCCAGTTCGATGGGATAAGATTCAGAAGCAACTGTTCCGGCTGTGCCGAGCACACCAACATGGCCACTTGACGTGATTTCGGCCACTTTCTCAACACTTGGCCGTATTACGCCAAGCACACGGCGCTCAGGTGCAATTTTCGGAAGATCGAGCTGCTGAATATTGCGCAAGGCTTTTGCCGATGCAGTGTTGCAGGCAATAATTATTAAATGGCAATTTTGCTCAAACAGGTATTTTACAGCCTGTAGGGTATATTCATAAACCACACCAAACGAACGAGTTCCGTATGGCGTGCGCGCATTATCGCCGAGGTATAAAAAATCGTAATCCGGTAATTTTCTCCGTAATTCTTTTAAAACAGTCAATCCTCCGTAACCGGAATCAAAAACGCCGATGGGTGCAAATTCCATACAAATATCTTTTAACGTTCAGCAGCCATTTGGTAGGCCGTATCGTAAAATTTTCCGAGGTTGGACCAGTCGAAATGCAGCGACGCTTCTTCGCTTTGGTACCTGAGAGCAATGCGCTCACGGCGTGTCATCTGCACAAATTTAAAGAGAATGTTTGCCAGTTCCTCTGCCGTTTGATGGTAATCCTTGCTTTTGCGATCGATGATAAACATTCCCTGCTTTTCGTGTCCCTGGATATTTCGCTGCACGTAATCGCCAAACCCGGCCAGGTTACTGGTAACAGACGGCAATCCGCTGGCAAGGCATTCAAGCGGAGTGTAGCCCCACGGTTCGTACATGCTCGGGAAAATTCCCAGGTGACAACCGCGAACAAACTGGTTATAATCCATTTTAAACAGCGGGTTTGAAGTGGAAATAAAATCGGGATGATAGACTACCTTCACTTTGTCGTGCCGGTTGTTCACAAGGTTGGCTGTTCTCAGGAAATTGAGTACCTCATCTTTTGAATCATCGGCCAGTGTGTGAGTTACTATTTTTGGCAGGTGGTTGGTTTTCCAGCTTTGCACATTGCGGCGCAGTTTCAGCCGCAGGTAGTCGTCAACCATATCTTTCAAATCCGGAAACTCATAAACTCCGTTTGAGGCTGTAATATTTGTGTAAAGTCTTTGGCCAACCTGTTCTTTAATTTCTTCACACACGCGCTGTATGTCCTCAATCATTGCTTTTGAATGCAGCACCTCCGGGTTAAAAGTGTAAAAAGGCCGTTTGGTAATAAAAAACGAAACTACCGTCATTTTGGAGTTGGCCTGCTGCATTTTATAATTCAGCCGCGCCAGGGCTTCCAGTGTCAGGTCGTAACCTTTATTATGATATTCATACCTGCCCGAAGTAAAAAAATAGAGGGTATTGTCAAGGTCAAAAGAATAGCTCTGAAAGAAATGCCCCATTACAAAATCGTGAATTTTCCCTTTATATTGAGAATGTTGGTTTTGCACCTGGTGCAACGCCTCGAAACGTTCGATATTTAAACCGTTCGGCAGAATCAAATCGGGAGTACGGCCAAGAAGGTGGGTGCATTCGCGCGCAGTAACTTCGCTTACGGTTGAGAACACATGTGCACCGTGCGCCGAAGCCCGCTCGATTTCCACGATGGGTTTTACGTTATATTTACCGGCTTCTGTTTCCCAGTTATAAAATGCGAGGTGATCGTAAAACCGGCTGTCGTTCATGGCCAGGTAACGGCCCAAAAGTGTGGCATGCGTGGTGAAAACAATTTTGATGTCGAGGTTTTCTTTTCTGATGCCCGGAATTGGCAAACCGGCCATCCATTCATGAAAATGGGCCGTCACATTTTGTTCACGCAACTCCGTGGAACGCAGGTATCGCAAAAACTCTTTAACCTGAAAACCAAAGGCAGCCACTTTGTCGAGCAACTCGTCTTGCCCGGGTAACGAAATATGGTAATCCTGCCGGACAAAATGTTTAATTTCGCCGAGTTTATCGTATACCGAAAACGGATTGAAAAGCACCACATTAGGCCGGCCTGAAACAATCCACTGCCCGTAATGTACATCAAAACCACGTTCCTGCATTTTCAACACAGCTTTTCCGACAGGGGTAGAATAATCGGTTGCCGGATCGAAGTGGGCCGCAGCCTGGTCTTCAAAATAAGGACCGATAAGAAAATAATTTTCCTTGCCCCATTTCTCGATAACTGACGGAACTTTGGAGCGGATAACTGTGTAAATTCCACCGACCTGATTGCAAACTTCCCATGCAATTTCAAACAGAACAGTATTGGCGGGAATGGCTGGCGCAGTAATATTGGCTGTTTTTTCTTCAGTTTTCATAAGTGCAAATTTGATTCTCGAACGTAGTCAATAAATATAAGTTGAATTCATTTTCTATCCAACAAAAATGAAAGCAAAGATTCATCTGTCGTGCCGGATTATTACCGGAAAAATTCAACTTTATTTGTTACACCCCGAGTAAAGGCACAAAAAAACCTGTGAGAGATTCCCACAGGTTCTTATATCTTTTAAAAACGTTTTTCTTCTTTCCGTTTTATTGAATTCCGAGTTCTGCTTTTACAAGTGGAAGCAAGTCCATGCTTTGATTTGATTTATACAGAACTACTCCGGCTGCGGCATCGAAAACATAAATCAGTCCCTGCTCTTTGGCAACTTTTGCAATGGCAGCTTCTGCTTTATCGAAAACGGGCTGAAGCACCTGCGCCTGCTTTTGCTGCATTTGCTGCTGTGCCGTTTGCTGGTAGTTTTGCATGCGTTGTTGAATATCCTGTAATTCAGTTATTTTTGCATTTCTTTTAACTTCTGAAGCACCCTCTCCCATTTGTTCGAGTTCCTGCAATTTTTGCTGGTAATTCTGTTGCATTTCAGCAAAAACGTCTTCAAGTTCAGCTTGAAAATTAGTGAACTCAGTTTCTGCAGCAGCTCGCTCGGGCATTAACTGCACCACAGCCTGTAAATCGATATGCCCGAATTTCAGGTCCTGGGCACCTGCTGTTGCGGTTGCACCAACAAACACCAACAGCGTAAATAATTTCATTAAATTTCTCATAGTCAACATAGTATTAAATTTTTGGTCACAAATATAATTATTAATTATTTATATCCGAGTTTTTGCAGTACCTGGTCACTTAAATCGTATCTCGGGTTGGTATAAAACAAAGTTGTTCCACCTGATTTATCGAAAATGACAGCGTAACTGCCTTCGTTTGCAATTTCCTGAACGGCGTTAAAAATATCTTCCTGGATGGGTTGAACAAGAGCCTGCCTTTTTTGATACAAATCGCCTTCGGGCCCAAAGTATTTCCTTTGCAGTTGTTTGTAATCCTTTTCTTTCGAAATGATAACGTCTTCGCGTTTGCGTTTCATATCTTCTGAAAGCAAAACACTTTCAGCCTGAAAATCCTGGTACATTTGTTCTATCTCGGCATGCATTGATTCCAGTTCTTTCTGGTACTGGGAAGACAACTGATCGAGTTGTTCCTGTGCAGCTCTGAATGCGGGAATATTATCAAGAATATATCCTGAATCGATAAACCCGTATTTCTGAGCGAAAGTTGCTCCGGTAAAAATCAGAACCGTTGCAAGTGTAAATAGTATTTTTTTCATGGCAACTTATTTTTTTGTTTTAACTGATGTTGTCTGTATCATATTTTGTGCCAAACCTGTAACTATCAGAATTGCTGACCAATAACAAAATGGAACTGACTTCCGTTTGCATCAGTCGACCAGGGCACGTCATCAAAACCGTATCCCCAGTCAATTCCCATTAAACCAAACATTGGCAGGAAGATACGCACTCCCACACCGGCTGAACGATAGAGCTTAAACGGATTGTAGTTCTGAAAACTCATGTTGGCATTTCCAGCTTCCAAAAAGGCAAGTCCGTAAATGGTAGCGCTGGGTTTTAATGTAACCGGGTAACGCATCTCCATTGTAAATTTCGAATACATATTGGAACCACGTCGTTCACGGCTCAGACTGTAATCTTTATAACCTCTCAAAGCAATATAATCAGTACCGTAAATATTGTAACCCGACATTCCGGATCCACCTACAATAAATCCTTCAAACGGCGATGGCCGGTAAGGATCGTAATATCCGAGAAAACCAAGCTCAACTGCGGTACGCAGAACCAGGTTTGTATTTTTGGAGAGCGGGTTGTAAACCTGCCCTTTAAAGAGCCATTTATGGTATTCAATCCACTTGTATTTTTCTTTGTTTGAAATATCAGGCGAACTGTAATCCTTGCCGCTGAATAATGAATACGGCGGAGTTGCTTTCAGCGAAAGTGAAAAATTCGATCCCCGGCGCGAATAAAGCGGGTTATCCACAGAGTTTCGGCTAAATACTGTTTTAACGCTGAAATTGTTAAACGAACCGTTTACCTGTTCTCCGGGTTCATCAGCAAGAAAGTAAAAAGTATTGCCCATATTCTGCAGCCTGTAATGCTCCATCGATAACTCATGATATACCGTAAAATAGTCATCGGGGAACGAAAGGCGGTAACCATATCCCATGGCTACTGCTGTTGTTTCCCAAATCTGGTCATTTTCTTCGTTGGTGTCCTCCGAATCGTAATTGTACTGATACTGCGGATAATAACTTCCGTAGCCACCACCATAGCCATAAGGAGAATAACCGTAGCCACCGCCCCCATAGCCATAGGGAGAATAACCGTATCCGCTTCCGTATCCGTAAGGCGAATAACCGCCATAGCCACCTCCATAGCCACCATAGCCACCTCCATAGCCGCCATACGAATTCTGATAGTACTTATTCGCGCTGTAGTTTATTCGTGAATGCGACAACGATAATGAAAATGAATTCGGTTTTTTACCGCCCAGCCAGGGTTCAACAAACGACAAGCTAACCGTACGGTAGTACCGTCCGCTGGTTTGGTAACGCAGGCTCAGTGTTTGTCCGTCGCCGGTTGGCAGCGGCCTCCAGGCTTCTTTGTTGAATATATTGCGAACCGAGAAGTTGGCAAATTTCAATCCGACAGAGCCAACAAACATGCCGGCTCCCCAGCCACCTGAAAGTTCAATCTGGTCGTTGGCTTTTTCCTGAAGCTGGTACTCAATATCTACGGATCCGTCCTCACGGTCGGGGCGTACATCAGGATTAATGGCTTCCGGATCGAAGTGGCCCAGTTGCGCCAGTTCCCTCACCGAACGGATAATGGCTTCTTTGCTGAACAAATCGCCCGGATAAGTTCGTATTTCCCGGCGCGCCACATGTTCGTGGGTTTTTGTATTCCCCGTAATAAGCACTTTATCAATGGTTGCCTGCTTATCTTCGCGTATACGCATCTCGTAATCGATGGTATTGTCTTCAACGTTTACTTCAATGGGTTGAAGATCGAAAAACAGGTAACCTTCGTTAAGGTAAAGATTATTTAATCCTTCTTCCTGATCGAACAGGCGTTTTTCCAGCAGCGACTGGTTGAACACTTCTCCCTTTTCAATACCAAGGTAAGTATTTAATTCGTTGGAGGTATAAACGGTATTTCCCACCCAGTCGATGTCTCCAAAATAATATTTTTCACCCTCATCAACCGAGATTTCCACGTTCACCCGCGGTTTACCTTTTTTGCCAACCTCAACCTGGTAAATTGTATCATCTACAATCATGGCATCGCGGTAACCTTCCTCGTTATACTTATTAATCAGGTTTACCTTATCCTTATCGTATTCTTCCTGAAGGAATTTTTTAGTCCTGAAAAAGTTTTTCAGCTCCTTGGCATTGGTTTTTTTCATGGCCCTCTCAAGAACGTTATCGCTAATATCTTCGTTGCCGTGAATTATCACATCGTTCACTTTTACTTTTTCTTTTTTATCGACATAGATATCGAGAATAACACTGTTGTTCTGCGTAGTATCGTCACGCTGAACAATGTTTACATCAGTGTTTAAAAAGCCTTTGGCGAGGAAAATATTTTTGATTGTCCGTTCGGCATTGTTCACCTGGTTATCGGTAATCTGGCTGCCTTTCAGCAACAATACTTTTTCAGTAATATCATCCTGTTCCGATTTGGAAATGCCGTAAAAATTGACATCTGAAAGGCGTGGCCGCTCCTGCAGGTAGATTTCAAGCCAAATATTGTCGCCTTCCACTTTTTGTGCAGTAATTTTCACATCCGAAAATAACCCTTGCTCCCACAATTTTTTAATGGCATTTGTTATTCCTTCGCCGGGCACATCAATCTCCTGACCGACAGTGAGCCCGGAGAGTTGCACGAGCACGGTTTTGTCGAGATACTGAATTCCTGTAACCTCGATTCCTGCAATTGTATAGGTTCTCGGGCTGGAATAATAAATTGAAAAATTGGTCCCTTCTTCAATCTGGGAAAAGGCTCCCGGCACAAACACCACCAATAAAAGAAACAGGGATATAATTTGCTTTCGCATTCTGATCATAATAAAATTAGGTAAATAACTGTTCACTGACTTTTCCAAATCTTCTTTCTCTGTTCTGAAAATCATAAACTGCCTCAAACAAATCTTCCTTTCTAAAATCGGGCCATAATTTCTTTAAAAAATACAGCTCGGAATAAGCGATTTGCCAAAGCAAAAAATTGCTTATCCTGTATTCGCCGCTGGTCCGGATAAGAATTTCCGGGTGAGGCAGATGCGAAGTACACAGGTATTTCTCGAACAGTTTATCATCAATATCTTCGGGTTTTATCATTCCGTTTTTTGCATCGGAGGCAATTTTTCTGACGGCATCGGTAATTTCCCATTTCGAACTGTAACTCAGGGCTAAAATCAAATTCAGGCCGGTGTTGTCTTTTAAGGAGTCGATACAATCATTGAGTTTCTCTTTCACTTTTGGAGGTAATTTTTCCAAATCGCCAATGGCCCCGAGCCTGACATTTTTCTTCATCAGTTCATCGGTTTCATTTTCGATGGCATGTACCAGCAAACTCATCAAAGCATCCACCTCGTCGCGCGGGCGTTCCCAGTTTTCTGTAGAAAAAGCATACAGGGTCAGGTATTTAATACCGATTTCTCCGGCACCTTCAACCGTTGAGCGTACAGCATCGACACCATGCTCGTGGCCCTGAATCCGTGCACTTCCGTGCTTGGCAGCCCAGCGTCCGTTTCCATCCATAATGATGGCAACATGCTGCGGGATTTTCTTACTATTTAGTTTCTCCTTAAACGATTTCATTACCAGTATTTCCTGTCGTAGGCCGGGCAGGCCTTTTGGCTCAAATAAATTTTGTACGTTATATGAACCCCCATATACCCGGGCCAGTCGTTGTTATGCAAAAAATTGGTGTAGTTTATTGTTTCTTCACCATTAACATTTGCCGGGCTGAATTTCAAAGGATCGTCCAAATCATCCAGCTTATCATTAAAAATCTTCCTCACCATGTACTCTGCTCCAATCCCCAAACGCTCACCTATGCTAAACTTAATTCCAAATCCTAACGGAACGGATGCTGTTACACTGGACTCATTTACGTCATTTCCCGCCAACACCAGCGGATGCTGGTCATTTACTAAAGCCAGTTGCGCAATATCCTGGTTACTAAGCTCAAAAGGAAAATACATCACACCAACTCCAGCCAGGATATAAGGCGTAAACGGTGTTTTTTTATTTCCCAGCACAAAATTCAGGTAGTTAATTTCTGCCATGAGCGAAACATCCTGTACATTCTTTTCAAATGTCCATTCCTCACCCTCTACCGCACCGTCGGCGGCAAATTTTCCGGTTAAAAACTGAAACCTTAAGCCAACCCGCTTGTTAAAGTTGTACCTGAAATAAGCCCCAAAATTTGGATTGAACGCTTGTATCGGGGGATTTCCTTTCACATCACCCCAATAGGATGAAGTACCTCCCCAAATACCAATGTCAGCTGTTTTTTGGGCAAAACCTGAAACAGTTAGAAAAACTGCTATAAACACCAATACAATTTTTTTCATTTGGTATTCCAAATCGTTTATTCAACAATAGTTTCAGGCATGTTATCAGATCATTATATCCAGAAAATTGTGATTTATAACCGGTTAAAAACATATCTGACTGTAAGTTTTCAGGCAAAAATCACCTCAAAAACTTATCTTTTCCACCTTCACAATCATCTGGCTTTCAATGAACATACTCTGTTTGCCCCTTTACTATTCAGCTTTCAAGAGGTACAAAAGTAATATAATTCTAAAAACAACATACCCGAATGTTATTATAAAACCCAAAGAAAGATTAAAAATTGTTAAGCTCTGCGATTATTTAATTGCGTTTGTCGAATCCCCACATCAGCTTGTTTCTCAGTGTATTAAAAAAATCAAGATCGGCCAGTTGAAGTGTCTTCAGGGTGACATTTGCCTTTTTTATGGTTAGTTCGCTGGAAAACTCCACTGCTTTAGACCGGTAATCGAGGGATGCAAGAAAACTGGTACCTCTTCCTTCCGCTTTCAGGGTAATTTCATTTTTATCGGGGACGACAACCGGCCTGATGGTAAGGTTGTGCGGTGCCAGCGGCGTTATTACAAAGTTACGCGAATCGGGTGTAAGAATAGGCCCTCCCACGCTGAGGGAATAAGCTGTGGAACCGGTAGGTGTGGCAACTATAAGTCCGTCGGCCCAGTAATTATTGAGCAGTTCACCGTTGCATTTTGCAGTGATGTTGATCATCGACGAAGAATCAGTCTTTAAAACTGCCAGTTCATTTAGCGCATAATTAAATTCGGGTGTATCGCCATTGCTGTAATGAACTTCAAGCAACGAACGTTCAACAATGACAAACTTTCCGTTAAAAATATCGGATAGAGCGTTGTTTACCTGCTCTTCCGAAATATCGGCCAGGAAACCAAGTCTGCCGCTGTTGACTCCCACAACCGGAATATCGAAGTTCCGGATATTTACTACCGAATGAAGGAATGTTCCATCGCCTCCAACACTAAAAATGAATTTGTTGTCTTCGTCAAAATCTTCATAAGATGAAAAAAAGGAAGAATAATAGGGTTCGATATTCAGTTCGCTAATTAAAAAATCATGAAAAGGCCTAAACAACTGAACATTAGCTTTTTGACTCTTGAAAAAACTAAAAAATTTCTCTAAAACAGGCAAAAATTTATCGGAAACCGAAGTTCCAAAAACTGCAACCTTCATTAATAATTTTTTAAATATTCATAAATT
>DATFJO010000200.1:0-2313 GCA_035269145.1 Tangfeifania sp.
TTCCCAAAAATCCGTTGGACTGATTTTGTGCGCTGGAGATTGTTGCTGCCATAAAAATGACAACTGCCACTAAAAATAACTTCTTCATATTTTACAGGTTTATTGATTTAAATTATTGCTTCAACAAACTTACAAAAAAAATCAGTTGACTCACCTCAATTCAGGTAATGCCGGAACCTCCTCTCCTGCTGGTTGGTGAATAAAGATAGGCCTTGGGAATGTCCAATTAAAGTTCATCTTTCAAACCCATTTTTTTTTAAAACTGAATTTTTTGGAGATCGACATTCAAAAATTTATAATGAATTCCATAACTTGTATCAAATTACTCACCCCGATTCCGGCAAGCCGGAATTCCCCCTCTCTGTGCGCAGAGAGGGGTCAGGGGAGAGTCAAAGAAAACATAAATGAGCGAAAACCATACGCCAATCAGTCGTGCCAGGAAGCTACGAAAAAAAATGACTCCTGAAGAAAAAATTCTGTGGTCAAATTTGAGAAACCGAAAGCTTAAAGGGCTGAAATTTTTGAGGCAACACCCCATTGTTTATGATACAATCAGAAATAAACCAAAATTTTTTATTCCCGATTTCTATTGTGCCGAAAAAAAATTAATCATTGAAGTTGATGGTAAAATTCATGAATTTCAAAAAGACTACGATGAGAGGCGGGAAGAAATATTAAGGAATATGGGATTGAGAGTAATCCGGTTTAAGAACGAGGAGTTTAAGGATATTAGCGTTGTTTTGAGAAAAATCAGGGAGTTTGTGGACAGCATAAGTTAACTCACCCCAATCCGGCAAAGCCGGAATCCCCCCTCTCTACGAGTAGAGAGGGGCCGGGGGAGAGTCACCAAACCAAATCACACGCTTCCGGTGGCATCCAGTGTTTGTCTTTTCCTTCCCATTTCACGTTACAGCCAATTGGATTGGTCACCGGCACTGAAACGGGTTTGCCCGAAGTCAGTTCGTCAAGCGTTCGGTCGAGGTCATTCACCGTAATTTTGAATGAGTCGCGCGGATTGTCTACTCCCCGGCCCGTATAAACCAGTTTCCTGTCCTCATCAAAAACATAAAAATGAGGTGTGCGCAAAGCGCCATAAGCCAGCGCTACCTCCTGCGATTCATCACGCAAATATTTCCAGGGGAATTTGTGTTCTTCCATTCGTTTTTTCATATGTTCGAAATCATCTGTCTCGTAAGTATTCGCGCTGTTAGAGTTGATTCCCACAAACTTAACTCCTTTTGGTCTGTATTTTTCAACTGTTTTTCGGGTCACTTCATCGCTGCCGATTACATACGGACAATGGTTGCAGGTGAAAAATACTACCAGGTATTTCGCATCCTTAAAACTGCTGAGCGAATAATTATTTCCGTCGGTGGCCGGCAGGTTAAAATCTTTTGCTTTGTCTCCAACTTCCAGTGTAAATGCCATTTTTATTCAATTTTAAAATTAACAATATTAAGTATCAAAATTTTTAGTATCAGGTATCAAGATTGAGGCAATCACCGATTTTGGGTTGCGCTTCATTTTAATCTTCTGTTTCTCTGTCTTGTGTCTCATCATCTTGATACTTGTGTATCTTTATCTTTCTACCTGTTTCTAAACATCTTGCGTCTTTTATAATAAAATTCAGCTTTCAAATGTTTAATCGAAACCAAAAATCTTGTGTATTTTTATCCTTTTTGAATTTCAAAAGTAGCACCAAATAAAAATATGAACCGCGAAGAAGCTCATCAAAAAATACTACAGCTCCGAAAAGAACTGGAAGAACACAATTTTAACTATTACGTATTGGCGCAGCCCAAAATCAGCGATTACGATTTCGATATGCAATTGCGCGAACTGGAAAAACTGGAAAAAGAATTTCCTGAATTTGCAGATCCAAACTCCCCCACTAAACGGGTTGGAAGCGATATCAGCAAGGCGTTTGAGCAGGTAGAGCACCACTACACAATGTTATCACTTTCGAATGCGTATTCCGAAGAAGAACTAAAAGACTTTGACACCCGCATCAAAAAACTGGTGGATGAAGATTTTGAATACGTTTGCGAACTGAAATTTGATGGTTCTTCCATCAGCCTGTTGTACGAAAACGGCAAATTGGCAAGGGCAGTTACCCGGGGCGACGGCACAAAAGGAGATGACGTGACCAACAACGTGCGCACCATTCGTTCGGTTCCACTCACTTTGCGTGGAAGTAGTTACCCGGAAAGTTTCGAAATCAGGGGGGAAGTTGTGATGCCTTTCAGTGTTTTTGAAGAGCTGAACAAAAAACGCGAAGAAGCAGGCGAAGCACTTTTTGCCAATCCGCGAAAC
>DATFJO010000201.1:0-2311 GCA_035269145.1 Tangfeifania sp.
AATTTGTCCTTTCTAATTTATTGGAACAAACTCAAAGATGGAAAAGACAAAAAAATTGTGTTGGTATAAAAAGAAGTGGGACCCGGATTTCATATTTTTTCGAACATACCGCATTTAAAGTCATCATCGTTACGCTGGTCATTCCGGTTCAGCAGGCAAAGCATGTTTTCTTCCCAGTCATCGGCAAGGTGGCTCTTGCAAATAACACACAGGTTAGGAACCGGCACCGATTCGGGATCGATTTTGGTGCCGTCGTCATTGTAAAAGCCGTTTATTTCTTCAGGGAAATCTTCCGATAATCTATTTATTTCATCCCAAATCAACTTTCTGACATGCTGCTCCAGCCAGTTTTTCTTAAAGTCGAACCAGTTTTGCCGCTGTTCCGAATTGTCGATAATCACTTTAAAATTTGCAAAGGGTTTTCGGCGGTTAAGCGCGTTAAACAGTTGATCACGAAGAGGGGATTCATCCAGTTCATCTGCGAACGATTCCATAATTTTAAAGGATTCAAACGATTCCAGTGGTTCAAACACATAATACTTACTCCAGTCCTCATGTTTGAAACTTTCATTTTTCGAACCAAAACCTGTTATTGCCTCATGCTCGTCCGGGTCGTTCATCAGCATTTGCGGAATTTCCTCTGTTTCCATCGTTTCAGTATTTAAGTAACAAATTAAACCTGCATCAATGGCATCAGCAATTTGCGGGACAATTTTTTCAAAATGATCCGGTATTTCATCTTCATCATCCTGCCATTCTTCCCCACACTCGCAATATTCGCCGTACGGACAGGTCATGGGGTCACCGGTGCATAACTCCAGATCCATTCCCGACGATGGCAGGTATTGCACCTCGTGCTGCCAGTTTGTGGTTAAAACTTCGTATAGCCATTCGGGTGGAATGCCGGAAGGTGCATCCACCAATTCGATGTTCAGCGAATCAAATACTTTAAAGATGGCGGTATTTATCTGTTCCCACTGACCTCCCTCCAAATCAATCATTTCAGGAAAAACTTCCTGTTTTATTCCGGTTAATTCTTCAATTGTTTGAAACGGAACCAGTGCTAATTCTGAAATTACCGGGTCGTCTTCGATGTGGGGAGGTGGTTCTATAAACGAAGCCTTTGGTGGATTTTGGGCCGCCTCTTCCAAATCTTCGATTAACTGATCAATGTATTTTTGCATGGTAGATGTTAGTCTTAATTTTTACACTAATTTAAGAATAAAAAAATCCTTGGTTTAGAATTTGGCGAAAAACTAAACCAAGGTATTGGTTTGTGGTTAAGACTTGGGGTATGACCAACAAAAAAGCCGCTGATAATCAGCGGCTTTGGTAGCCCCACCAGGAATCGAACCTGGATCTACGGTTTAGGAAACCGCTATTCTATCCGTTGAACTATGGGGCCATCCGTTTAATTTTCAGGTCGCAAAAATAGGCAAAAACCTTTTCCCCGGCAAATCAATCGAAAAACTATTGAAATTAGCTTCGTGATTGTTTAATACATTTTTTCCGCAAATATTTTGAAAGAATTCTTTCAGAAAATAAACCGGTTAACGGTATGTGAATATCGATAAAAATCCTTTTTTTGTTTAAAATTCAGATTATGATGCGAGAGATGATTAAAACAGGGCTGGGGATTATTGTGATGAATTTTCTGTTGTTCACAGGGCTTTTTGCACAGGAGAAAGAGGAAGATTTTAAACTTCGCTGGAATTTATCGGACGATAACTCTTCGTATGCCGGCATGGAAATGCTCAACCAGGTTTGGGCGCGATACATCTGGAACAATCCTGATTTCAGTGGCACGGACCAATATCCCGATATCGATTTTGGAATTCGTCGCAGCCAGTTTGCATTCTATGCTTCGTTAAAAGACAAGGTTTTTATTTATACCCGAATGGGATTGAATGAGCAAGTTTATCAGGGGAATGATAATCCTGAATTTACTTTATTTGATGCGCAAACCGAATATATCCTTGCAAAAGATAAATTTCACCTGGGATTCGGATTGCATTCATGGAACGGCATTTCGAGATACAGCAACAGCAACCGCGCACAGTTTCTGGTGATTGACCGCCCGGGGTTTGCTTTGCCATTGAACGGTACCTTTAGCCGCTACGGACGCCAGTTTGGGGTTTACGCGAGAGGAAACCTTGAAAAACTTAATTATCGTTTATCAGTTTCAAAACCTTTTGAGGCGGGAACCGACAGTATTTCTTCGCCATTTACAACTGAGCGTTTGAACGAGAATTTTGCCGTAAAAGGCTATTTTTCGTGGCAGTTCTTTGATAAAGAAAATTCAATGTTTCCT
>DATFJO010000202.1:0-7867 GCA_035269145.1 Tangfeifania sp.
GGTAGATGTTCCCCTTATAAAACAGAAAATGGGGTCTGATCCGGCTTCTGTTGCTTACGACGCTGTTTCTTCTGCCAAATCAAAAAATGCCGATGTCGTAATTATCGACACTGCCGGACGGTTGCACAATAAAGTGAACCTGATGAACGAACTTTCGAAAATTAAAAAAGTGATGTCGAAAATTGTTCCCGATGCCCCGCACGAAGTGCTTTTAATTCTCGATGGCTCAACCGGGCAGAATGCATTTGAGCAGGCCAAGCAATTTACCAAAGCTACCGAAGTAACTGCGCTGGCACTTACAAAACTCGACGGAACGGCAAAAGGTGGCGTGGTGATTGGTATTTCAGACCAGTTTAAAATTCCTGTAAAATACATCGGTATCGGCGAAAAAATGGAACACCTCCAGATTTTCCGCCGCCGTGAGTTTGTTGAATCGCTTTTCTCTGAAAATTAAATATCAATCTACATTAATCCGTAATTTCCGGTTCCTGGTTTTCCTGTGTCAGAAAATGCTGCGCCATATCGAACAGCGGAAACCTGTCACTGATAGAAGTTAGGTTGACGGCGCAGGCCAGCACGAGTTCTTCTTCAGGATAAACAAGAATTGATGCACTCCCTCCTGTAACACTTCCTGTTTTGCCATAAATTATGCGTCCCTGCCGGTCGGTGAGCAGTACCCATTCGTTGGTCATTGACGAAGGAATATCATTAAAAAGCGGAATGGGTTCAAAATAATTTCCATCAGTTACTTCCCTGAAATATTCGTTGAAAAGCATTGCATTCCCGAATTTTACAAGGTCTTCAGCATTCGAAAGCAATCCTTCTGAAGGTGCGCGGTAGCGCATGTCGCGAAAAGTGGCATTAATTGCCTGTGCAATAAAATTGTGATCGTAAAAGTCAGTTCGTCCTTTTATGGTTATAAACGGGTTATCAACCATTGTATTTTCAAGGTCAAGTGTATCAGTAACATACTCTTTCAACAATACCGAAAACTCTTTTTCTGTTTCTTTTTCCATGACAGCACCCAGCAGGTTGTAGTTGAATAGATTGGGTGACTGATACCAGCCAGGCCGGGCAGTAAGTGAATCATTTGCGAAATTTTCGATGCCTTTTTGCAACGTAACATTCAAACCTCGCCAGTCGAGTTCATTGACAGTGGGATTGCGGATACCCGAAGTTTGCTGAACCAGATGATGGAGTTGCAATTTGTAATTTTTACCTGCAAATTCAGGGTAGTAAAACTGAAGTGATGAATCAGCATGCAGAATTCCCTCTTTTTGCATCCTGTGAAACATCAGGTTTGTAAGCAACGAAGATAATTGCCCGATTCTGAATTTTGTGTTGCGGTTAACCGGCGTTTCAAGGTCTTTTGAAGCCAGGCCAATACCTTCGGAATAAATGATTTTACCTTCTTTTGCAATGGCAAAAGTTCCGCCGGGAATGTAATTGCTGGCCATGTAAAAACGAATATTTTCGCGTGCCGCTTTAATTTCGTCGATGTAACTGCGATCATAGAGGATATCGCTTTTTTCTTTTCGGCACTGAGAGAAACTAAATAAAATGACAAACAGAAAGAACAGTTTACCAGGATTTTTCATTTCCATCATTATTATGTTTTCAAATTGCTGAAAATGTTGCAAAAATAAGGATTTCAGAAAAATGTAATTCTTAAAAAATGTAAAAAATTATATCCTGTCAAACCGGAACATTTGTTACCTCACTTTCAGAGCGGGCAATGGTTACAGCGCCGCAACTGTCGCTCCAAACATTTACCGAAGTGCGGAGCATGTCCAGAATACGATCAACTGCCAGAATAAGTCCAATCCCTTCAAGCGGAAGTCCTACAGCACTGAGCACTACCGTAATCATTACAAGTCCGGCCATGGGGATTCCGGCAGCCCCAATCGAAGCCAGCAGCGCAGTAACAACTACCAGAATTTGCTGAGTGAAAGTCAGGTCAACTCCGTATGCCTGTGCAATAAACATAGCTGCCACGCATTCATAAAGTGCTGTCCCGTCCATATTGATGGTAGCTCCGAGTGGCAGGGTAAAGCTCGAAATTTTATTGGAAACGCCGCTCTTGTGTTCGAGCGCTTCCATGGTAAGCGGAAGTGTGGCACTCGACGATGAAGTGGAAAATGCTGTGAGCAATGGCGTGGCCATGTTGCGGAAATGACTGAATGGGCGGGCTTTTCCAACCACCCTGACAATGAGGGGCAATGTAATAAAAGCATGGAAAAGCAATCCGATAACCACACAAAGACTGTAAATGGCAAGGCTCCCGGCGATGCTGGCCAGGTCTTCGGAATTGCGGGCCACTTCAGCAGAAACAATTCCAAAAATTCCAAGTGGTGTGAAGCGTATTATGAAAAGGGTTAGTTTCATCATCACTTCAAACATGGCCTCAAAAAAAGTTGACAGGGTTTCTTTATATTTGGTTGCCACCTGGGTTATGAAATAGCCAAAAAGAATGGCAAAAAAGATGACAGGAAGAATTTCACCGCGTGCCATCACATCGACAACATTCTCGGGAATGAGCCTGTAAAAAATGTCTCTTACCGAGCCGGCATGTTCTTCCAATCCTTCTACTGATTTGGAAAAACCCAAATCGACACCCACGCCGGGTTTAACTAAATTAACCACTGTGAGGCCTGTAACAATGGCCAGTGCACTGGTCGATAAATAATAAAAAAGCGTCTTAATTCCGAGCCTTCCAAGGTTTTTTCCACCACCAATACTTGACACACCACTTATAATTGAGCTGAATACCAGTGGAATAATTATCATTTTTAAGGCGCGCAGGAAAATATCGCCTATCCATGATACATATTTTACACCCGAGGGAACAAAATAACCGAAAAGTACTGCCAGAATAAGCGCGATTAGAATTTGCCAGTGAAGCTTGATTTTTACTTTTTTCACACCAATGGTTTTAATTGATTTTTATGAGGGTTGCTAAATTAGCTTTTTTGGCAGATTTGGCAAACTCTTGTTAAAATTTCACCCTTTTTATATCGCCGTAAACCCTGAGACGCGGATGTTCGATGAATGCGCGGTACTGGTATTCTTTTCCTTTTTCGAGTGGTGGTGTTTCCTGTCGGAAGAAACCTTTGTCGCTCACTTCATTTTTTTCGGTTTCTCTCCACTGATCAGAGTAAAGTTCTTCTACAAAACCGGCGTATTCACGGTACTGGAAACCAACTTTAAATTTTTCGGCATCGCCGGTTTTAATAATTTCTCCCTGAAACTGTAGCAGTTCAGCACCATTTTCTTCCTGCTTTTGCGCTCCGATAGTCACTACAGCCGGCGGATCCAATGCTGGTCCGGCATTTGTTATTTTCAAAACCAGCGGATTGTGCCATTTATGATTGTTATATATCCGCTGTGCCCGCACACATGAAATGTGCAAACCGTCATCTTTTTCTTCAAAATAGGTAGCTGCATCAGTTTCCGGCTGGTATTCAACCAATTCGCCCGATTGTCCCAACACACTCACTTCCGTTTTGTCAGAAACAGCAACGGATTTCAGCACAAATTTTCTTCTTTCACCACGTGGCCAGTCGGGATTGCCGGTAAGAAAGGCATAAACTGTATTTTTTTCCGGTTTGTAAGTGAACCAGGTATTTTCTTCGTGAGGCAAAATCCAGGGGCTCACTTTTTCAATGGCTTCGTGGTTGATAAAATTCCATGCTGCCATTTCACGCAGGTTGGCTTCCTGTTCTTCGGGTATTTCGCCATTGGGCTTCGGCCCTACATTCAACAAAAGATTACCGCCTTTTGCGCGGGTTTCAATCAGAATCTCAATCAGTCGGCTGCCGGTTTTGTAGTTCTCGTTAGTGGGTTTATACGCCCATTGTGTGCCCATTGTAATGCACGATTCCCAGGGCTCGTCAGATGCAATGCCCAAAACTGTTTGCTCGGGTGTTTGGATGGCTCCGCGTGTGACCACAATATCCGGCTGAAGGTCCCAGACCACCTCTTTGCATTTTTCCTGAAGCGGACCTTCGCCGCCATCAAAAAATATAACATCAATTTTGCCGTACTGTGCCATTAATTCCATGCACTGGAGTTCCACCAGTCCGAGGTAATTTTCCATGATGTTTTGAGGGATTGGTTCAGGAAAACGACGGCGCACCGGCAAATTGTTTTCATACAGAAAATTGAAATCTTCAGGCGAAAAATAGAATCCAACAGCCAGCCCGGCTTCGCGTGTGGCCTGAACATATTCAGCAAGCAAATCTTTTTGATAAGGGGTGTTAGTGATTTTAAAATCTGTGGTTTTGGTATCCCACATGCAAAATCCGGAGTGGTGTTTTGTGGTGAAAACAATGTATTTCATGCCTGCCAGTTTTGCAAGTGTGGCAATTTTTTCAGGACTGAATTCTCTGGGATTGAAAGTTTTGGGCAGGTCATTCACAAAACGATCCAGGTAATCATCGGAGGCACCGGCCATTGAATGGCTGATAACTACTCCGAGCTGGCTGTCGAAACTGAAATGAATAAACATTCCAAAACCGAGGTCGTTGAACCACTCCAGCCGTTCCGGTTTGTTCAAATCCAGAAATTCAGTATCTGCTTCCTGCGCATTATTGATACCGGTAATTGTATAAAGAAAAATAAATAGTACAAACGTCTTTTTCATAAAATGCAGATTTATTTGGTTATTGTTGCCAGGGAATTTTTCCGGCTTCACGAATGTGTTGCGACTGACGGTATTTCAGGTCTTTAAATTTTTCTGAATCCGGGCTGAGTGGAATATGTTCCTGCGGATCTGTCTCCAGGTTAAAAAGCTGAAACGGTTCAAACGGCGTGTTTTGCACCAGTTTGTAGTGTCCCTGGCGAGTGGCATAATAGCACAAGCCGCCGTATTTTCCGCCTTCACGCCGCATAAAATATACCACCCGGTTGTCAGTTACCTGTGGTTTTCCTCTCAAGGTTCTGAGCAGGCTCATGCCATCGATTTTATTTTCCTGTTCCACACCTGCAATTTCAAGCAGGGTAGGATAGATGTCCATTGTAAGCGCAAGGTTTTCTGTTACCGAATTTGATTTTATTTCATCATTCCAAAAAAAACAGGTTGGAACTTTTATACCTCCTTCATACATATCCTGTTTTCCTCCACGCAAATCGCCGTTGGAAGCACCACTTGGAAGGTGTCCTCCATTGTCGGATGAAAAAATAACCAGGGTGTTTTTATCCAGTTTGGTTTCATCGAGCGCTTTCAGTACGCGGCCAATTCCATCGTCGAGATGCTCTACAAAAGCTACATTTTTTGCACGTTGTTCAGAAATCCCGGTCTCCCTGTTTTTTACTTTTTCCAGCCACTCATCAGGTGGTTGAATCGGGAAATGTGGCGCATTGTAGGCGAGGTACAAAAAGAAGGGCGATTTATTCTCTTTCTGATTTTCCAGGTACTCCACTGCCCAGTCCGAAAAAATATCTGTGGCATGGCCTTCCGGTTCTATCACTTCTTTGTTTAGGCGCATGTAATTGTTTCCGTGGCGCAGGTGTGTCCAATAGTCATCCATCATGTCACCCAGAAAACCATGAAAAAAGTCGAAGCCCCGTTCATTGGGCTTATTCGGAGATTCCAGCCCCAGGTGCCACTTGCCGATTAAGGCAGTAGTATACCCGGCTTTTTTGAGCATCCCGGGCAGGGTGGGCAGGTCTTCGCGCAGGTAACCCCAACTGTTGGTTTCATGCGTCCGGATAACTCCGGGTACCCCGGCAATGTCAGGATAACAGCCGGTCATCAGGCTGGCACGGGTAGGGGAGCAAACCGTGCAATTGGCGTAGAAGCTGGTGAATTTCATTCCTTTTTCAAACAGCTTGTCAATGTGTGGCGTATAAATATCTTTTCCGCCGGTAACCGACAAATCTCCGTAACCCAAATCATCAACGAGGATAACAACTATATTGGGTTTATTGTCATTTTTTGCAGAAAGAGAGATTGTTCCGGTAAATTGAAAAATGGAAATTGTAAGAATAATTCCGGGAAGCAGTTTAGAAAAATTCAGCATAATTTAATGATTAGGTTTCTGCAATAAAATTAAACAAAAAGAAATTCAGGCTCATCATTTTAAATCATTATTTTTTGAAATTTAATATACATTCTTCAATGCTTGAAAACCTTCTTCACTATTTTTATTTGTCTTCATTGAGCTTATAAAATAGATAGTTAGCACTTTTAATCTCATTTTGTTTACTTATTGGCGGTTGTCTTTTAAACAAAACACTCTTCTGTCTGTTTCTGATATTCAGATATTCAATTTTGAATTTTAAACGAGATAAAAATAAAGAAATAATAAAAACTGAAAATATTGGAAAAATGAAAGATGAACTGCTACTTAAACGAGTTAACGGGAATGGAAACGGAAAAGCAAAACTGAATGGAAATGGTCATTCTCATGATTTTACCAACGGTCACGATGTAATCGGTGAAAATCATATTGCCACTTCCATCGAAACACCAATGCGCGAAGATGCATTCGACATTTCGGATGAACAAAAAATGGAAGTCATTACGGAAAAATTTCGCGATATTATGGTTACGATGGGGCTGGATCTGACTGATGACAGTTTACAGGGAACCCCCCGAAGGGTGGCGAAAATGTTTGTGCAAGAAATATTTCACGGGTTGAATCCGGCCAACAAACCGGTAGCTTCAGTATTTGAAAACAAATTTAAATACAATCAAATGCTGGTGGAGAAAAACATCAATCTCCGTTCTACCTGCGAGCATCATTTTCTGCCGATTTACGGAAAAGCGCATGTGGCTTACTTTGCCAACGGCCAGGTAATCGGCCTTTCCAAAATCAACCGGATTGTGGATTATTTTGCCCGGCGTCCGCAGGTGCAGGAGCGTTTAACAGTTCAGATAGCTGATGAACTAAAAAAAGTCCTAAAAACTGAAGATGTTGCCGTGGTTATCGATGCGGAACACATGTGTGTGGCCTCACGCGGAATTAAAGATGGGTGCAGCAGCACAGTAACTGCTGAATACTGCGGAAAATTCAAAGACAGGTCGGTTCGCGAAGAATTTCTGAAATATTTAGATTTATAAATGTTATTCAGGCAATCCGCCCGTCCATATCCGTATTATTTTCCGGTGAAAGCGGGAATTTTACGGGCCGGTTGTCGCGGGTTGAACGGTAGATGGCGGTGAATAATTCCACGGTTTTTCGTCCGTCATCACCTGTGACCAGCGGCTGAGTGTCCGATTCAAGTGCATGCAAAAAATCTTCAATCTGCTTCTCCATGTAGTATATAGTCGGATCGATGGAATTAAACAATTCCGAATCTTCATTCACCCATTTTTTGAGTTGGTCCTCTTCTCCCGGAACCGTCCATAAGTCGTTTACAGGCGGCTCAAGAACATTTGACATTCCTGCCACAAACATGGCACCTCCATCGGTTTGAACGCCCACCGATGCTCCGTTTTCTCCATGAACCTGCACTTTTCCGTAAATACCGGGCTTTTGTGAATTGCTCACTATGATATTGCCAATGCCACCATTTTTAAATTTTACAATGGCCACGGCTGTATCTTCCACTTCAATGTAAGAATGGTTCAGATTTTTCCACAACCCGTACACTTCATCAATTTCACCCATATACCAAAGCAGAATATCGAGTTGGTGGGGCGCCTGGTTGACCAATACGCCGCCGCCTTCCATTTTCCAGGTACCGCGCCAGGCATCGGCATCGTAGTAGTTTTTATCACGCCAGCCCAGCATGTTGATGGTGCCGAAAACCGGCTTTCCGATTTTTCCGTCGTCGATGGCTTTTTTTACCCGCATTACCGGTGCATACCATCGCCGCTGACTGATAACTCCAAGTTTTACCCCCGATTTCTTGCAGGCAGTAA
>DATFJO010000203.1:0-4207 GCA_035269145.1 Tangfeifania sp.
TCATGTTTCGAAGGACGCGGAATTTGCAGCATCTGGTCGAAAATACTCCATACTTCTTTGGGTTGAATATTGCGAATTTCATTATTCATATCATGTATTTTTATGTTTTCAATTTGATTCTTACTTACTTATAATTTTGAATTAACTTATTCTGTTTTGTAAAACAACGTAATAATAAAACTTCCGGTTAAGCCATCTTGTTCAATGCCCAAAATTCATAAAATTCTCTATAAAATCATAAAATGAATGGAAAAGATTTTATTACTGACATATTTTAGGCTTTTCTTAAAATGGAAATAATACTTTTGCGTCACTATAATAAAAACATTTGATATGATAAGTCCTGAAAAAAACAGAGCCTTCTTTGGACATCCTGTAGGATTATCCACCCTGTTTGCCAGCGAAATGTGGGAACGTTTCAGTTATTATGGAATGAGAGCGCTGCTGGTTCTTTTCTTAACCGCAACCTTCGCATCCGGTGGTTTTGAAATGGCTGAGCTCGATGCATTTACAATCTATGGTATATTTACCGGATTGGTTTATGTAACACCAATTATTGGAGGAATTTTAGCCGACAAAATTCTGGGCCAACGGAAAACCATTTACATAGGTGGTTTAACCATGGCCATCGGTCAGTTTTTACTTGCAGCAAGTGCGTGGCTTCATGAGTCGGGAGCAGACATGGATTTTCGACAGACAATCTTTTTTGCCGGCTTAGGTATTCTGATTCTTGGAAACGGATTTTTCAAGCCGAACATTTCAACAATGGTCGGCGAATTGTATGACAACAACGATCCCCGAAAAGATGGTGGGTTTACCATTTTTTATATGGGTATCAATATCGGTGCGTTCTTTTCGCCGCTGGTAGCAGGAAAACTTGGCGAACAAGTGGCCTGGCAATATGGTTTTCTGGCAGCCGGAATTGGTATGCTGGTAGGTACTGTGTGGTTTCTGGTTCGCAGTCATACCCTCGGTAATATTGGCATGCCCCCAAAAGTAAAGGCAGAACGCAACCGTCTGGCTATTAAAGACTGGATTAGCATTCTTATTTATGTAGTTGCAATTGTAGCGCTGATTTTTGGGATCATTTTGGGTTGGGGTGTAATACCATCGGGAATTAGCACAGCAATAATTTATATTGTTGGAATTGGGGGTGTGCTTTACTTAATCACAAGCATAATAAAAGGTACTTCCGGAAAAACAGAATGGTCGCGTGTAGGAGTCATTTTAGTACTCGCCCTTTTTAACATCTTCTTCTGGAGCGGTTTTGAACAGGCAGGTACAACATTTAACGTTTTTGCCCGTGATAATACCCAGCGTTTAATTGGCAACTGGGAGATACCCGCCAGTTGGTTTCAGAGTATCAATGCCTTGTACATTGTTATTTTTGCACCGCTTTTTAGTATTTTGTGGGTTAAGCTCGATAAAAAAGGATTGAACCCAAATACCCCGATGAAGTTTGCCTGGGGAATGATTTTGCTGGCTTTGGGATTTGTTGTAATGGCACTTGCATTCAGTAAATCAGAGGGAAGTGGTCAATTGCTTTTAGTAAGCCCGATGTGGCTTGCACTGGTATACTTGCTCCATACTTTTGGGGAGTTATGTTTGTCACCCATAGGACTTTCGATGGTAACCAAACTCTCTCCACCAAAATTAGTATCCACCATGATGGGGGTTTGGCTGGGTTCGTTTGCAGCGGGTAACTTTGTTGCATCGCAAATGAAAGCAATTTCGCTAAGCCTGACTGAAACTTTGGGAGCAGAAATACAGGTTTTCTGGCTGATTGCTATCCAATCCGGAATTATCGGGTTATTACTTGTGATACTATCACCGTGGCTCAAACGTATGATGCACGGTATCAAATAAGGTGTTCTAAAAAATGAACTTAAAAGGGAAGCCCCGGGCGAAATTCGTCCGGGGCTTCCCTTTTAAGTTGTTCAATGAATCTTTGTTTCTTTAGCCCGAATAATTCAAGAATTATTCCTGTCTCCGACAGCGACTAAGATTCAGTAAAACTTTTTTCAAAAGTTAAACTTCATCTAAGTCGGGATTAACCTGCATTTCATTCATTACAAACAAAGATTATGAATAATGCAGGTTAGTAAAGCATAAGCTCTCCCTATTTTTTTGTTACCGATTTAACAGCGCCGGTTTGCGGATGGATTTCGATGCTGTAACCTCCAAAAAGCAACTCCTCGGGCACAGGTGCAACTTCGCCAAACTGAGGCAGCACCACCCTTGCAGATGCAATAGTTTTCAGTTCGAAAATAACTTCCACATTTGCCATTCCGGGCATCCGGTAATACACACCACTTTCACCTGCCAAAGGATTTTCGGACGATGCCAGCGCGGTGTATTTTTGTTTTAATCCTTCCACCGGATTGGTTTCAATCATTACCGGTTTGCCTGAAAGATCGGAAGCCGGCACCACGCCATTTTCTTCAGAAAAACGAAAAACTACTTCTCCCCTTCCGGCAGATGCTGAAGTTGGAATGATATCGAAACTGTACATTTCAGTTTTCCAGGTAGTCCGGCCTGTAAACAAACTGAGGTAGTTTTTTTCAATCCTGTCCAGTTCATCGAGGCTCACTTCGTAAGCCACACCATCGGGATGAAATTCATCCATCAGGCCGGCTGCCATGTGAAACCGCGATAAACGGCATTCCAGTATCCTGGCAGCAGCTTCAGAAGCTTTCTTTTCATTCGAAACCCTAACCGGTCTGAAATTATTGGTTGAATCACCCGCCGTGTAAAGCGGTGAATCGTTAAAACCGGCAAATGAAAAATCCTCCTCTTTTTCTGTTGCATCTAAAAACAAGTTGGTCTTTACAGGTTGCCCGCCTGTAACATTGTAGGGTGCATTAATACCTGCAAGCAAACCTTCGGCGGTAAGGCTAACCGTAAAAGCTCCTTCTCCCATGGCTTTGTATACCTGGCCGGGATCGGGTTCCGCAAATGTTTCCAGTTGCACATCGTTAATCTGCCACTCAACCGAACCACGGTTTCGTGCATCTTCAATTCCAAGCAACTGTTCGGCATAAGCGGCATACGGCCCCGGCTCGAAGGTTTTTTTGGTCGCTTTCACATATATTCGTATTCCGGTTCGGGGAAGTGAGTAGGTAATACCCTCAACATAAACAGGTGCGGTTTCTTCATCTCCTTTTTTTCGGCGCTGCCCAAACGCTGGCACAACAATTAAAATTGTCAGAATCAATACTACTATTCGTTGCATAATTTTTCTATTTATGACCTAAAAATAGAACTTTTATTGCGCATATCAAGAAAAAAGTTTCAGGAGAAGAGATTGCATATAAACTTTTTAAGTAATTAATTCAAGGAAAGCTTTCCCGAGGTAATCTGAAATATCGCCGGCTGTTAATGCGGGTTCTGAAATATTTGCGGCGGCAAAATCACCTGCCCGGCCGTGAAGATACACTGCAGCAACAACTGCATCAACAGGAGCAATGTTCTGAGCCAGCAATCCCAGGATAATTCCGGTGAGCGTGTCGCCGCTGCCGGCAGTGGCCATTCCCGGGTTGCCGGTAGAATTGAAATAAACCCTGCCATCGGGAGTGGCAATTGCACTGAATGCACCTTTCAGCAAAACGATAACATTGTAATCTTTGGCCATTTGCCGTTGTTTTTCGAGCTGCTCCCATGAATTTTCAGACTTACCGGCCAGTCGCCGAAACTCGCCCGGATGCGGTGTAAGAATGGAATTGGCAGGCAATTTTTTTAGCCACTCCTTATCTTCCGAAAGAATATTAAGTGCGTCGGCATCCAAAACCATGGGGATTTCTGTTTTTTCAATCAGTTCATGCAACGCTTTCTGCGAGTTATGCTTCATGCCAATTCCCGGACCGGTTCCGATGGCAGAAAATTGCGACACATCCGGAAATTCAGTAAACATCGAATCGTGGGGATCGATGCTGACCATTGCTTCAGGAACCGCCGTCTGAATTATTGAATACCCCAGCCGCGGCACATGTGCCGTGAGCAACCCGGCTCCGGCCCTCAGGCATCCTTTCGAAGCCAGCACTGTTGCCCCCATTTTTCCGTAGCTGCCGGCAATCAGCAGCGCATGGCCAAAAGTTCCTTTGTGCGAAAATTTCGAACGCGAAGGAATCATTTTTTGAACTTCAGCCTTTTCAACAAAAATTAGTTCCGACGGAGTTTTTTCAATTCCTGCAGGATGCAATCCAATGGG
>DATFJO010000204.1:0-4638 GCA_035269145.1 Tangfeifania sp.
CGTGAATTAATTATGACATATTGCTCCCGGGTTAGTTCCATTTTTTTACTGATTGAAAAAACGTACAGGCGAAAATAAAAATGAAATTGTAATTAAGCAACAAACAAAGTGGTTTTGACGCAGTGGGTAAAGGAGCAGAGAGCTGCAACATGAATCTGGAACATATTTCCTCTCTGTACCCCCTCCGAATACACCAGCCGGCGGATTTCTCGTCCCCCTCGATACCCCTTTGCCTTCCTTCCCACTTTCCTTGCACAGGCATTTCCCCTAAAAAGGGGAAAAAAGCGGAATTATTTATTTAATGAGACAAGCGCTCCGATTAGGCATAAAAGAGACCTGTGGCATGACCTACATTTTGACGTTGTCAGGTTCTGCGAACGCTGACAAGTCTTTGCTGCTCATAACCTGTCAACGTCTTTAGACTTGACAGCGTTAATTGGAAGAAGTGATCAGTCGCAGTTGGCAGTAGAAAAGCAGAGGGCAGAGGGCAAAGAGCAGAGAGAGAAGAAGACGGAAGTTGGAAGCACGAAGAGGGAAGAAATGAGCGGAGAGAGGAAGTGGGCAGTTCTTTCGTGCTGGTTGTGGCTGGTTACTTGAGTGATGCTGATTTCGATTACGGCTTGTAGCTTGCGGCTTGAAACTTTTAGCTCAAAGCTATTCGTCCTGCTTTTTTATCAGTTTAGCTTTGGTGTCAAGGGCTGCAAATTTTGTGGGCTCTATTTTGCCCCCGAACTTATAATCGTAATAAGCCCGTGTAAATTCGGCGCCAAAAAATACAATCATCGATGAGTAGGATGTCCACAGCAGAATGAGAATAATGAACCCGGCAGCCCCGTATCCCGAGCCCGGGCTGGCCTGGCTGAAATACAAGCCTATTCCGGCCTTGCCCAGGATAAACAACAGCGAAGTAAGAATGGAACCCAACCATACGGTTTTCCACTTGATTTTTGCATCGGGCACATATTTAAACATCAGGGCAAACAGAAATGTAATAATGGCCAGGGATATCAAAAAATCAACCATTCGGAACACCGTCATAAAATAATCGGGCAGGTTACTTTCGATGTACCCCGACAACGCAGAAAGGATTGCAGTAATTACAAGCAACACCAGCAACAGGAAAGCAATGGTAATTATCATACCGAGTGAAAACAGGCGGGCGATGGTCATCTGCAAAATCCCCGATATTTTGGGGTCGGGTTTCACATCCCAAATAAAATTCAGCGATTTTTGCAACTGAAAAAACACGCCGGTTGCCCCAAACAAAATGGTGGCAATACCGCCAACTGTGGCAATAAAGGATTGATCGGCATCGTAGGCGGCATCGACTATGTTTTGCACCTGGTTGGCTGTGTTCCCGCCTATGGCATCGGCAATCTGCCCGTATAAATATTCGCTGATGTGTTCCTGCCCGAAAAAATAACCGGCCAGGGTAATAACAACCAGCATCAATCCGGGCAGCGAAAAAATGGCATAATAGGCAATTACTGCACTTTCCCGGAAGGGGTCCTTGTCCATCCATTGTTTTCCGGCCCTTTTCAGCAATTTCCAGAATGTAAGCAGTGTCGACTTCATATTTAATTACAACAAATCTTTTCAGGTATGGGTTCGGTGGGAGTGGGAAGCGGGAAGCACGAAGCTCGAAGCTCGAAGATGACGGATGACCGGTGACAGATGACCGTAAAACCTGCAACCTGTTGGAGCGAAGCAAAAATCCCGACATTTCGTCGGGGAAACATGCACCCTGTAACGGAGATCAAAGTTTGTCCCCCTCCTCCACCAGAATCAAAACTTTCCCGTGTGCATGGCCCTGGCTGAGGTAGTTCATGGCCTCAGCGGTTTGTTCCAGCGGGTACTTCCGGTCAATTACCGCCCTGACTTCACCTTCGGCAGCCAGTTCTGCAAGAAATTGCAGGTCGCCCGGATTTCCTTTTGCCGAAACAGTTTGCATTTTCTTATTCCCCAACGATAGCAGTTTTCCAAACAGGAGCGATTTTATAATCTGTGGCATTGCTCCGCCCACCATCAGGTATTTCCCGATGGGAGCCAGCAGTCGCCGGTAGGTAAGTAGCGATTCGTTTCCGTTTACGGCAAAAATAAGATCGTAACGCTGGTCGGTTTGGGTAAAATCCTCCTTCGTATAGTCGATAACGTGCCGGGCGCCAAGGGATGTAGCTTGTTCCGTATTTTTGGTGCTGCACACTGCGGTAATCTCCGCTCCGAAATAATTGGCGAGCTGCACCATGAAGGTGCCCACTCCACCACCGCTGCCCACAATTAAAACGTGTTGCCCTTTTTGAATGTTTCCCTTGTTGCGAAGCGCCTGCAGAGCGGTGATACCGGCCAGAGGGAGCGCCGCTGCTGTTTCGAACGAGAGCTTTTCGGGTATCCGCACCAACTGGTCGGCCGGGGCCACTGCGTATTCGGCAAAACCTCCAAACCCATGGGAACCGAGGTCGGCCATTACTTTATCTCCGGATTTCCATTGACCGGCGTTTTCACCTGCCGACTCAACGCGCCCGGCAATGTCGGCTCCAAATATCTTCCGCTTCGGAATTATCCCCATCCTCATCGATCGGTAATCGGCCGCATTTAACGATGACGCCACCACTTTCACCAACACTTCGTTTTTATCCGGAACCGGTTTGTCAACCTCAGTATAAACCAGCTTATCGGGTTTTGCTTTTTTATCGTAAACTACAGCTTTCATTTTTTCCATAATGCTTTCGATTCAATTGAACAGAGCTGCTTTGGCAGCTAAAATTTTAAAGGTACGGAATAAAGGGGAGAAAGAGCATGGAGCAAAAAACAGAGGGCAACCCTGGAAACTGAATTCAGACATTCAGGAGAGCGGACTTAATGATGCTTGTGAAACTTATATCAAATGAAACCTGAAACTTGCAACCTGTTGGAGCGAAGCGAAAATCCCGACATTTCGTCGGGGAAACATGCAACCTGAAATCGCTTTTTACGTAGGTTGAAGAATAAAATACAATTTAATCTTTAATGCCATGGAATCACAATTTATCGATTTGCACATTCACCCGGCCATGAAACCGCTGGGAAAGAGTTTCAACAGCACACCAGGCAAAAACAGTTCGAACAAAAACAGAAGCAACAGCATCTGGCATTACGACCCGCCAACCGCGCTCGACAAACTGGCCAACATTACCACCACGCTGACCAAATTCAGGCAGTCGGATTTTACTTCGCTGGCCAAAGGCGGCGCCGACATTGTGGTGGTGTCGTTGTGTGGCCTCGAAAAAGGTTTTGTGATGAACAAACTCGGCACGTCACTCGTGGGAGATGTGGTGGGCAACCTGGTAACCGGCCTCGGCAAAAAACGAATTGACCACATCCAGCAGATGGACGACTACTTTACCGACCTGCAAACCGAATATGAATTTTACACGCAACTCGACGGCCACAAGGTGAAAGTGGACGGCAGGTGGCACCGCTACAAAATTGTGTCGTCGTTTAACGAGATTGAGGAGAACCGCGACCCGGATGTCAAAACCATTTTTGTGATTCTCAGCATCGAGGGCACACACGTGTTTAACACCGGCCTTAAAATGATGGGCCGGGAGGCCAACCCCGACGAAGTGCTGGGCAACATCGACAAGGTGAAACAGTGGGACCACCGCCTCTACATGGCAGGGCTCACGCATCATTTCAACAACGAAATGGTGGGCCATGCGCAAAGTCTGCATGGTGTGGTGCGCAAAATGTGCGACCAGTCCGAAAACATGAACGAGGGGTTTAACGACCTGGGATGGAAGATGCTGCGCAAATTGCTCGACAATTCCAGCGGAAAACGCACAATAATCGACCTGAAACACATGAGCGTGAAAGCACGGAAAGAGTATTACGATTTCCTGCAAACAGAACACCCGGATGAAATTATCCCGCTGGTGGTAAGTCACGGTGCGGTGAACGGACTGCGGTCGTTCAGCGAAAAAGTGGAAGACGACCCGTTTACTCAGGGGAAATTTCAGCCCGACGACATCAATGTTTTTGATGATGAAATTGTGCGCATTTCCCGTTCGGGCGGACTGCTGGGCATCCAGTTTGACGAACGCCGCGTGGCCGGCGAAATGGAACTGAAAAAGGCCGGGCGCCACCTCAACCGCCGGAGGATGCTGTTTCACCAGTCGAAACTGATATGGAACCAGATTCAGCACATTGCCGGGGTGCTCAACCGCCACGACCTGTTTGCCTGGGACATCCAGTGCATCGGCTCAGATTACGACGGCATGGTGAATCCACTCAACGGTTTCTGGACTGCCGAGGAGATGCCGCTGTTCGACAGCTACCTCGAAAAACATGCCTACAACTTTATTGCGTCGGCTGCGTCGGACAACCTGAAAAGCTACAATAAAATGACCGCCTCCGAAATTGTAGAACGCTTTATGCACGGCAATGCTTATCATTTTCTGAAGAAGAATTTTTGAGGAGAAGCGGGAAGAAGTGATCAGTGATCAGTCGCAGTGGGCCTTTAGAAGCAGCATGCTGCAACATGAATCCGCAACCTGGAAACTGCAACATGGAACAAACGTGAAACCTGGAACCTGCAACCTGAAACCTGTTAGAGCAAAGCGAAAATCCCGACATTTCGTCGGGGAAACCTGTCCTTTATTA